>VERC01000066.1 GCA_018882825.1 Acidimicrobiia bacterium
GACCACACGAGGAACCACAGGGGGTGGGTGTAGCCCTGGACGGCCTCGGTGGCGTTGAAGCCCCATCCCCATCCGTGTGTCAGGTTGAGCGCGGTTCGGAGGGTGATGAGGCTGTCATCGCCGAACCACGCGGCTCGGTGCACCGCCAGTGCGACGATCGCGAGGAGCAAGGCCCGACCGGTCCACAACGCGAGGTTCGGGCGGTGACGCCCGCCCGAGCGAGGAGGAGAACCCGGTTGCGGATCGACGTCGAGGTCGGCGGTGGCGATGTCGCTCGTCACGGGGCCCCGAGTCGGGTCAGCTCGGGAAAGAGTCGTGCCAACTGGTCGATGGACGTCGAAGTGGGGCGGAGCGATCGACGGAGGTAGAGCACCGCATCACCCACGTGGACGAGCCAGACCTCGCCGTTCTCGTCGGTGCTCGCGACGAAGCCGCCGGGGACATCCCGGACGACCTGGCCAGGAGGGAGTTCCGATCGAAGTCCGTCGATGGCGGCTCGCACTTCGTCGGCACCGACTCCGCTGACGTCGAAGACGGCCGCCGTGACCGGCCGCACATCCTTGGAACCCGAGACGGCACAGTGGTCTCTCGAGAGTGACACCAGCGACGCCCACCTCAACGGGGAGCTCGCGAGTTCCTGGTCCACCGGGACGAGTCGTCGATGGGCTGCTTCGGCGTCGAGATCGAGGTCGAGTCGCGCGCACATGCTGCTGGGTGGGAATGTCGCAGCGGATGCATCCGACGGAAGTGCGCGCCCCGGGACACAGGCCGAGAGTGTCAGGAGGACGAGGAACACCGACACGGAGCGCCCTCGTCGGATCCGCCGAGGACCGAGACCCGATCTATGCAGCACAGTTCATCTCAACTGTCGAACCCTCGCCCCGGAGATGGCACACCATCTCTCCCGCACGTGCGGGCCGCTCCACGCGTGGTCATCGTAGGCCAGCCCCCGGGAGGCAGACTGCGGTGATGGACGATCTGCGATTCGACGGTCAGGTGGCGCTCATCACGGGAGCGGGACGCGGACTGGGGCGCGAGTACGCGCTCCTGCTCGCCGAGCGCGGGGCCAAGGTGGTGGTGAACGATCTCGGCGTCGCCATCACCGACACCGGTGACGGAGGCATCGCGCCCGAGACCGATCCGGCCGACGACGTGGCGGCCCAGATCCGCGCCGCCGGGGGTGAGGCCATCGCCAACCACGACTCGGTGGCCACCGTCGATGGTGCCGAGGCGATGGTGGCGTCGGCGCTGGAGACATGGGGACGTCTCGACATCTGCGTGAACAACGCCGGACAGGTGCGTATGCGCCCGTTCGTGGACTTCGCCGACGAACACATCGCCACCGTCGTGTCGACCCAACTCCTCGGCACCGTGCAGGTGGCGCGTGCGGCATGGCGCGTCATGGAAGCGGCCGGTGGTGGTCGCATCGTCAACGTGTCCTCGGGCGCGGCCTACGGCGGCGTGGAGCGCAGCACCGTGTACTCGATGGCCAAGGCCGGTGTCATCGGCCTCACGATCGCCATGGCCGCCGAGGGCGCGCCTCACGGGATCGCCGTGAACGTCATTGCGCCGTATGCCAAGACGCGACTGGGCACCGGGTTCGGCGCCGTTCCGTGGAGCGAGGAATTAGCCGAGTGGCTGCACCCGCGACTGGTGGCGCCGCTGGTGGCGTGGCTGGCGCATCCGTCGTGTCCCGTGAGTGGTCAGTGTTTCGCCGTCGGAGGCGGTCACATCGCCCGCGTGGCCTTCGCGGTGAACGAGGGGATCACCGACCGCGACCTCACGCCCGAGTGGATCGCCGCCAACGTCGACCAGCTGACGAAGTTCCCGACCAGCCCGACCGGCGGAACGGACTCGCCGTTGATGGGCGCGTTGCTCGAGGGGTACCCGGGTCCGACGTCGGTCGACTGAATCGACGAAGGATCGATCAGTCGGCGGCCAGCAGGTCGATGACGAACACGAGGGTGTCGGTCCCGCCGATACCGACCTGAGGGTTGCCCTCCGAGCCGTAGCCCTTGTCCGGAGGGATCACCAGCAGCACTCGTGAACCCACCGTCTGTCCGACCAGACCCTCGTCGAACCCGGCGATGACCTGACCGGTGCCCACGGGGAACTCCACCGCACCCGAGGCCCACGACGAATCGAACACCTTCCCGGTGGCCCAGATCAGACCGGTGTACTGCATGAGCACGGTCTGGCCGGCGGTGATGGTGGGGCCGCCACCCTTGATGAGCACCTGGGCCACGAGTGACGACGGCGCGGTGCCCGACGGGGTGGCGATGGTCGGTACACCGTTCTGCACCGTGACCACGGGCAGTGACGGGTCCGGGATCACCGGTGTACCCGAGGCGCTGGTGGGTACGTCGGTGGCCGACACGACGTCGAACACGAAGATGCTCCATGCACCGAGTCGATCGGTGATGTCGGCGCTCACGACGGCCCGCACCCCGACGCGCTGGCCCACCAGAGCGTCGAAGACGGGCTTCAACAGCGACTTCTCGTCGAGGATGATGTTCTGCCGACCCACGCCGTAGGTGGAGTCGAGTTCGGTGCCGTCGTTGCCGTTGATCGCCACGTAGTCGACCGAGACGCGCTGACCGGCCTTGATCTCGGCTCCGGTCCCGGGCACGAGGATGAGGTGGTCCTCCTTGTCGCCGACGAAGGCCGTCTCGAATGTCACCGTCGGTTTGGTACCGACGTCGCCCGACACCTTGATGTCGGAGAGCTTGGTGGTGCGGGTCGGGTTGGTCGACGACGTGCTGGAGCCGCTCGAGGCCGAGCTCGATCCTCCGCAGGCCGATGCACCGAGGGCGACGCCGAGCGCCAGCCCCAGGGCCAGCAGCAGAGAGAGGGGTCGTGAGCGGTGCGAGGACGTGATTCGAGGCATCGCCCGACCCTAGGGGCTGAAACTGGCGCGGCGGGACCGCCCCGACTGCGGTCCGTTCTCACCTGCCTCTCACGACCGGATGCGAGACTTCGGAGGTGAGTGCACATCTGGTGATCGCCGAGGACGACCGGGCCGTACGCGAGTCCGTGACCCGGGCGCTCGAGTTGGAGGGCTACACCGTCGAGGCCGTTGGTGACGGTCTGGCTGCGCTGGAGGCAGCGACGCGAGACGGTGTCGACCTGTTGATCCTCGATCTGGGCATGCCCCATCTCGACGGGCTGACCGTGTGCCGCCGGTTGCGCTCGGCCGGGGTCCGTCTGCCCATCCTCGTGCTCACGGCCCGCACCGAGGTGTCGGACCGCGTGTCCGGTCTCGACGCCGGCGCCGACGACTACCTGCCCAAGCCGTTCTCGCTCGACGAGTTGCTGGCCCGTCTGCGGGCCCTGTTGCGACGTACGTCGGCGGAGGACACCGCCACCCCGACCCAGGTGGCGGTCGAGGATCTCGTCATCGATGCCGCTGCTCGTCGGGCATGGCGAGCCGGGCGCGAACTCGAACTGACGAAGACGGAGTTCGACCTGCTCGAACTGTTGGCGATCAACGCTGGCGTGGTGTTGTCGCACTCGTCCATCTACGACCAGATCTGGGGCTACGACTTCGGACCCGAGTCGAAGGCGTTGGCCGTCTACATCGGGTATCTCCGGCGCAAGACCGAGGAGGCTGGCGAATCCCGGCTGATCCACACCGTCCGCGGGGTCGGCTACACCCTGCGAACCTCGTGATGCGGCGTCGGTCATGACACTGCGCGCTCGCATCGCCATCGCCATGGCGGTCCTCGCCTCGTTGTCGGCGGTGATCGTCGCCGTCGCCACTTACCAGATCACGTCCAACCGGGTGCAGGCCGAGGTCGATCAGTACCTCGACACCTATGGCCGACGTTTCCAGGACCCGGATGGACGCGACGTGGCGGCCACCTGCACATCCGACCAGTCGCGACCGGGGCCGAGCCGCCGCGGTTCCGGTGGGCCGACCGATGGTGTGGAAGGGATCGTCTTCCAGTGTGTGACTTCGAACGGGTCGGTCGTGGCCACCATCGGGACGTCGGATCTGCCGGTGGGTGAGCGCGACCGCTCGATCGCCGCGGCGGGGCGCGGTCGCTCGGTGCGCACGGTCGAGTCCGACGAGCGCACCTGGCGGGTGGAGACGGTGGGTGTGCCCGGTGGTGGTGCGGTGCAGATCGCCCGCGACTTCGGTGAGTCCGAGCGGGTGTTGTCCACCTTGCGTCTGGCCCTCGTGCTCGTGGTGGTGGGCGCCGGGACACTGGGCGCGTTGCTCGGCTGGTTGCTCGCCTCGCGGGCCACTCGCCCGTTGATGCAACTCACCGACGCCGCCGAGGAGGTCGCGGTCACCGGTCGGCTCGACGTCGACGTACCGCCGGCCGGCCGTGACGAGCCCGGACGTCTGGCTCGCTCCTTCGCCACCATGCTCGCGGCGTTGAGCCGATCCCGCGAGCAGCAGCAGCAACTGGTGCAGGACGCCGGCCACGAACTGCGCACGCCCCTCACCAGTCTGCGTACCAACGTCCAGACTCTGCAGCGCTATCCCGAGCTGCCGGCCGACACCCGGGAGACCATCCTCGCCGATCTCGACAGCGAGACCCGTGAACTCGGCTCGTTGGTCGACGAGTTGGTGCAGTTGGCCACCGACACCCGTGACGACGAGCCCGACGAGGCCGTCGATCTGGCCCAGCTCGCCGAGCGCGTGGTCGACCGCACCCGGCGGCGCACGGGCCGGACCGTCGTGTTGGACGCCGAACCGGCGCCCTTCCTCGGTCGACCGCGTGAACTGACCCGGGCCATCGGCAACCTCGTGGACAACGCGGCCAAGTTCAGCGAACCCCCCGGTGCGGTCGAGGTGACTGTCCGACCGGAGATGATCGTCGTGCGTGATCACGGTCCCGGCATCGCCATCGAGGACCAACCGCACCTGTTCGAGCGGTTCTACCGCTCGGCCTCCGCCCGGTCCACGCCCGGCTCCGGTCTCGGTCTGGCCATCGTGGAACAGATCGTCACCGCGCACGGTGGCACGGTGACGGCGGCCAACCATCCGCTCGGGGGCGCAGTGTTCACCATCTCGGTGCCCGATCGGGCCATTGGTGACGAAACGCACCGTTCACACTGATTCACGGCCGGGAAACCTGCCGATGACCATCACGAAACCCGGTTTCCCTACGTTCGCCCCGTCGTGGCATCCCGCCGCGGCCCGGGTGCGACAGCGTCGTCGGGCCCTTCGTCCGTCGGGCATGTCGCCCGGAACGAGGAGGAGAGATGGTCAATCTCGTCACTGCGGTGGTCAAGCCGCACAAGGCCGAGGAGGTGAAGGAGGCACTGAAGGAGATCGGCATCCAGGGCATGACCGTGATCGAGGTCAAGGGTCATGGTCGCCAGGGCGGCAAGACCGAGACCTACCGCGGCGCGGAGTATCAGGTCGACCTGCTCCCCAAGTCGATGATCGAGGTCCTGTGTGACGACGCCGATCTCGATCGCGTCGTGGACAAGATCGTCAGTGCGGCCCGTACCGACAAGATCGGAGACGGAAAGGTGTGGGTCACCCCGGTGTCGCGCGTCGTCCGCATCCGTACCGGAGAGGTCGGAGGTGAGGCACTGTGAGTGCGATCGAATCGATGCGTTCAGGCCGATTGGTCCGTCGTCTGCTCGTGGGTGGCGGCGTGACCGTGGCGTCGCTGTTCGCCATGACGGCGGTGGCCTCGGCCCAGACCGTCACCGGCGAGGCCGTCGCCGATCTCGAGACGGTGGCCAAGACGGCCGATCACGCCATCCAGTCGGGCAACCTCGTCTGGATCGTGATCGGCGCGGCTCTGGTCATCTTCATGCAGGCCGGATTCGCTCTCGTCGAGACTGGATTCTGTCGGGCCAAGCACGCCGCTCACGTGGTCAGCACGAACCTGGCGATCTTCTTCCTCGGGTTCGTCGGCTTCTTCCTCGTGGGGTGGTCGTTCATGTTCGGCGGCTACAGCTACGCGCTGCCGGGCTTCGACTACGGGCTCAACCAGGCGGCCGGTCACGCGTTGATCGGCTCGGGTGACTGGGTCTTCCTGTGGGGGGGTGGCTGGGCCGGCACGTGGTTCAACGGGGCGAATCTCGCCTACTCGGGCGCCGCCGGTGCCTTCTTCCTCTACATGGTGGCCTTCATGGACACCACGGCCACCATCCCGACCGGGTCGATGGCCGAGCGCTGGAAGTTCAAGTCGTTCGTCATCTGGGGTCTCTTCTGTGGAGCGATCTACTACCCGCTCTTCGGTGCGTGGACCTGGGGTGGCGGCTGGCTGGCCAAGTTGGGCAACTCGCTCGGCTGGGGCAACGGCTACGTCGACTTCGCCGGTTCCGGTGTGGTGCACGCCGCCGGTGGTGTCGCCGCTCTTGCCGGTGCCATCGTCCTCGGACCCCGTATCGGAAAGTTCACCAAGGACGGCAAACCCCGTGCCCTGCCCGGCCATCACATCCCGATGGCCCTGCTCGGCACGTTCATCCTGCTGTTCGGGTGGTTCGGCTTCAACGCCGCATCGACCTTCGCCTCGAGTGATCCGCAGATCGGCATCGTCGCCGTGAACACCGCGCTCTCGGGAGCGTTCGGCGGCTTCATGGCGATGCTGTGGATCTGGAAGCGCACGGGTAAGCCCGATCCGGCGATGATGGCCAACGGCCTGCTCGGCGGTCTGGTGATCATCACCGCACCGTGTGCCTTCGTCGATCCGTGGGTGGCCGCAGTGCTCGGACTCGTCGCCGGTGTGATCGTCATCGAGGCCGTGTTCTTCATCGAACGCAAGATGAAGATCGATGATCCGGTGGGTGCCATCGCGGTGCACGGTGTGTGCGGCACGCTCGGTGTGCTGGCCGTCGGCCTGGTGGCCAACGGCAAGTACGGCATCGACGCCGGCGGTGCCGGTGTCGGCTGGAACGGCACCACCAAGCACGTCACCGATGGTGTGGCCGACGGTGTGACCGGTCTGTTCTACGGCGGCAACGGTGCCGGTCAGTTGCTCTCGCAGCTCGCCGGGATCGTCGTCCTGTGGACGGTCATCCTCGGGATCGCCTTCGCCTTCTTCAAGATCCAGAACGCGCTGACCAAGGGCGGGATCCGGAGTAACCCCGACGAGGAGATCGCCGGTCTGGACCTGCCGGAGATGGGTGTGCGGGCGTACCCGGACTTCGCCGGTACCAACGAAGGGCTCGTCACGAGCGACGCATGAGTGGACGGTCCCGGCCCGCTCCGGCGGGCCGGGACCTCCGGCGTCCCCCGGCGACCGCCGGTGGGAACGGACAGAGAACGGATTCGAACAGAGATGACCACGGTGACAGGCTGCAGGATGATGGCAGTGAAGAAGGACTCGGGATCGGGTCGGGACGAGCAGTTCGTCGCCGAATGGAACGCCCTCGACAAGATCGAACGGCGGCAGATCCGCCGTCTGGTGCGCATCGGCCGCGAGCAGGAGGACGCCCGTCACGCCCGGCTGGCGGTGGGCTTCGCTGCTCATCAGCGCACCCGGCCGTGGTACCGCTTCTTCTGGTTGTGGTTCCCCGTGCTCGTGGTGGCCGGTGTCATCGCCGGATTCGGTCTGCACCCGATCGTGCTCGGCATGATCCTCGCCCTCGCCGGCAATGCGCTGCTGGTGCGACGTGCCTTCCGTCGGGCCGAATGGGTGAACGGTCGCCTGCTGGGCGAGTGACGGTCACAGGATCGTCACGACGGCAAGGGCCGTCACGCACACCACGACGAGGACGATGATCGTCACGTAGCCGACGAGTCCGCGATCCGAGATGCGGTGGTCACCCATGAGTTCCCGGTCGCGACCCACGCGCACCATGAAGATGAGCAAGGGCACCAACAGGACGGCGTTGAGCACCTGCGTGGCGACGAGGATCGTCACCAACGGCGCCCCCGGGACCATGATGGCGAACGCGGCGAGCACGGTGACCACACCGAAGGTCGTGTAGAAGGCCCGAGCGTCGCGGTACCGATCGTCGAGGGCGGCCTCGGCGCCCAGGTACTCGCTGACCGAGTAGGCCGTCGACAACGGAAGGATGGAAGCGGCCAACAGTGCGGCGCCGACCAGTCCGATGCCGAACAGTCTCCCGGCGAGGTCACCGGCCAACGGTTCGAGGGCCCGGGCGGCATCGGCGGCGGACTCGATCGGTTGACCGTTGCGCCACAGCGTGGCGGCGCAGGCCACGACCACGAAGAAGCCGATGACCCCGGTGAGTGTGGCCCCGGTGACCACGTCGACGCGCTCCAATGGCAACTCGTCGATGCGCAGTCGCTTGTCCACGGCATAGGACTGGATGAACGACAGCCCCCACGGCGCCAGTGTCGTGCCCAGGGTGGCGGTGACGATCACCACCGCGTCGCGGGTGGTGGGCATCGTGGGCACGACCAGACCGCGGGCGGCGGCTCCCCAGTCGGGATGCGCGAGGAACCCGGCGGCCACGTAGGCGAGGAACACCGTCGACAGTGCGATGAGCACGTGCTCGACTCGGTGGAACGAACCCCGCAGCACGAGGAACGACACGGCGATGGCGGCCACTGGCACACTCACCGCCCTCGGGACTCCGAACAGTTCACCGCCGGCGGCGATCCCGGCGAACTCGGCGCAGGTGGTACCGAGATTGGCGACCACCAGCGCGACCAACGCCGCACCGGCCGGACCCACACCGAAACGTTGGCGCACCAACCCGATCAGGCCTTGTCCGGTCACCACACCCATGCGGGCCCCGAGACCATGGAAGGCGATGAGGGCCGCCGTCGACAGCACCAGCACCCACAGGTACGCGTAGCCGTGTTCGGCGCCGAGCACCGAGTACGTGGTGATGCCGGCCGGGTCGTCATCGGACAGGCCGGCGAGCAGACCCGGACCGACCACGGCGAGCAGGGCACCGAGCGCGAGGCGACGCCGGCGGTTCACGATGTGTGGTGGGGGCGACGCCACCCCTTGGTGCGATGGAATCGACGACCCCGCAGCGGTCGCTGTCGACGAAGGTGCGACTCCCAGTGGTGGCGCCGCGGATGGGGGAGGTGGCCGACGATCCGCTGCGCGGTCTCGGTGGGCAGCGCCCGTAACAGTCGTTCACCGGTCCGGTGGTGCCCCTGCTCGAGCGCAGCGGCGGCATGCGAGGGAGCCACGGCGGCCAGTACTTCCGATCCCGACTGCGTGTCGAGACGCTCGACGAGGTCGGCGAGACCGGCGGCATCGAGACGGTGCACCGCCGCCCGAGGCGCCGCCAGTTGTGCATCGTGGCCCCGAGGAGAGGCGAGGTGCAGTTCGTCCCAGTCGATGAATCGGTCGAGGGCGCCGTCGCGGTGGATGCCGAAGCGGGCCAGCAGCCGGCCGATCCCGACATCGACGCCGACGACGTGCAGCGAACCGTCGGCGCGGCGATCGAGGGCAACATCGGCGACCCGGGCCACCCGGTAGCCGTCGAGGTCGATCACCTGGGTGTCGAGCACATCGCGGCACAGGAGCAACTCGTCGTCACGCAAGACCGTCCGTGCGTCCGCACCCCGCGCCATGGCCGGTCGGGCGTTGGCGGCCAGTCGGAAGGGACCCTCATCGTCACCCTCCACATCCTGCACGTCGACCAATGCGGAGTGTCGATGTCGACCGACGAGCAGACGGGTCACGACCGGGTGAAGCTCGCCGGTGTCGATGGCGACGACGAGATCGACGACGCGACCGATCCGCGCGCCACCGGCATCGATCACCGGTCGGCCCCGTTCGGAGGTGAGCCATCGCACCGGACGAGTCTGCCGTCCGGACGTCGGTGCGCGAGAAGGGCCGCCCCGGGGAGCGGCCCTTCTCACATCGACCGGTGATCGATCAGGCGCTGGTCGAGGCCGCCGGCGCCGGATCGGCGTCGAAGCCGGAGGACTGACGCTTCGAGAAGGTGATCGCTCCCAACACCACGATCAGGGCAGCGCCCGCGATCACGAAGCGGGCGTTGTTGTCGCGCAGTTCGATGATGGCGGGGAGCACCAGCAGCGACACCAGGTTCATGACCTTGATGAGCGGGTTGAGCGCCGGGCCGGCCGTGTCCTTGAACGGATCGCCGACCGTGTCACCGATCACGGCAGCCTTGTGCGGTTCGGAACCCTTGCCGCCCTCGTGGCCGTCCTCGATGTACTTCTTGGCGTTGTCCCACGCACCACCGGCATTGGACAGGAAGTTCGCCATCAACTGACCGGTGACGATCGCGGCGGCGAGGAACGCACCGAGTGCCAGATAGCCGATGCCGAAGCCGATGATGATCGGCGTCAACACGGCGAGCAGGGCCGGAGTGGCGAGTTCGCGCAGTGACGAACGGGTGCAGATGTCGATGACCGGTCCGTAGT
>VERC01000067.1 GCA_018882825.1 Acidimicrobiia bacterium
TCTCCACTATGTCCACAACGTCGTGGGTGAGGAGTGGAACCGGGTGTCGTCGCCTCCGCTGCCCGCCGGGGAACGTCGGCTGGGCTACTCGTTCACGCCGACCGGCGCCTTCGAGGGCGACGTCGACCTCCTCGTCGACGGTGAGGTGGTGGCCAGCGGCCACATCCCTCGGACCACCGTCTACTCCTATGTGCTCTACGGCGAGTACCTGTGCATCGGCCACGACGATGCCACCGCCGTGGACGACCGTTACGTCGCGCCGTTCCACTTCACCGGCACCATCGACCGGGTCGTCGTCGACGTCTCCGGCGAACCGTTCCGCGATCTGGCCATGGACCTCGAGGCGTTCTTCGCCACCCAGTGACCGACCTGCGGCTGCCCCCGACGTTCCCGCCCGGCGCGCCGCCGGCCTTCCACGTCCTGGCCAAGCCCACCGGATCGATCTGCAACCTCGACTGCACCTACTGCTTCTTCCTGTCCAAGGAGCAGCTGTACCCGGGCGACCGGTTCCGCATGTCCGACGAGGCCATGCGGGCATGGATCTCCCAGGTCATCGCCGGACATCGCACCCCGGAGGTCACCATCGCCCTGCAGGGCGGAGAGCCCACGCTGATGGGGTTGGACTTCGTCCGTCGGGTGGTGGCCCACGCCCGTGACGTGGCCGGACCGCGTCGACCGCTCGAGTTCACGCTGCAGACCAATGGCACGCTCCTCGACGACGAGTGGTGCGAGTTCCTCGCCGACAACGACGTGCTGGTGGGGCTCTCGCTCGACGGTCCCGCCGCCATGCCCGACGCCTATCGGGTCGACAAGCAGGGCCGGCCGACCTACGAGAGGGTCCGGGCCGCCTGGGACCTGCTGCAGCGTCACGGGGTGGCCACCAACGTGCTGTGCTCGGTGCACGCGGCAAACGCCCACCACGGTCCCGAGGTCTACCGGCACCTGCGTGACGACCTCGGGGTGCGGTTCATCCAGTTCATCCCCATCGTCGAACGGGTCACCGAGACCACCGTGTCGATCGCCGAGCGGGGCTGGGGGGATCGGGCCGCCGACCGTCCGCTCTACGTGCAGGCCGGCACCGCCACCACCAGTCGATCGGTTTCACCCGAGGGGTGGGGGAGATTCCTCGTCGACGTGTTCGACGAGTGGGTGTCCCGCGACGTCGGCGAGGTGTTCGTCACCATGTTCGACGCCGCCCTCGCCGCCTGGGTGGGCTTACCCTCGCCAATGTGCATCTTCTCGGAGCGATGCGGCACGGCCGTGGCGCTGGAGCACAACGGTGACGTGTACTCGTGTGATCACTACGTCGAGCCCGATCACCTGCTCGGCAACATCGGCACCACGACGCTCGTCGAGCTCGTGGCCTCACCGCGGCAGCGGGCGTTCGGGGACGCCAAGCTCACCACGCTCCCGGCCCAGTGCCGCTCGTGCGAGGTGCGGTTCGCCTGTCACGGCGAGTGCCCCCGCAACCGGTTCGCCGTCAGCGTCGACGGCGAGGCCGGTCTCAACCACCTGTGCGCGGGCTATTACGCCTTCTTCACCCACATCGACCGGCCGATGCGGATCATGGCCGATCTGCTGCGACGCGGCCGTCCCGTCGATCAGGTCATGGACCTGATCGACGGGGACGACTGAGAGTCAGGAGTCCGATCGGGCGATGGCCCGCTCGTCGGTACCCAGGTAGGAGGCGATGACGTGCGGGTTGTTGCGCACCGAGACCGGATCACCCTCGGCGATCACGGCCCCCGCCTCGAGGCAGTAGATGCGGTCGGAGATGGACATCACCATCGGCATGTCGTGTTCGATGATGAGGATCGACGCGCCGAGTTCGCGGCGGATCGACTCGATCATCGGACCGAACGCCTCCGTCTCGCGCTGGGCCACACCGGCGGTGGGTTCGTCGAGCAGCAGCAGTTCGCTGTCGAGGGCCAGCAGTGCACCCAGCTCGACGATGCGGCGGGTACCGGTCGACAATTCACCCATGAGTGATTCGGCGTAGCGGCTGAGACCGAGGTACCCGATGATCTCGTTGGCCTGACGACGCTTGCGGCGCTCCATGGTGGGTGACGGCGGCAGCGACGTGATCGACGGCAGCAGCCACGACCGCTCGCGGGCCTCGAGTGCGACCATGAGCGTCTCGCGCACGCTGAGCGACGAGAACAGACGGGCATTCTGGAAGGCCCGGCCGATGCCCAGTCGGGCCCGTCGGGCCGACGAGCGATTGCCGGCCGACACGCCGAAGATGTCGATCTCACCGGTGCTGGGCACGAAGCCGCTCACGGCGTTCATGAGCGTCGTCTTGCCGGCGCCGTTGGTGCCGATGAGACCCACGATCTCGCCGGGGCGCACCTCGATCGACACCTTGTCGACCACGGTCCGACCGTTGAACGACACGCTCACGTCGCGGGTGACCAGCGGCAGGCGCGTGTCGCCCTCGTGGGACTTGACCGTCGCCAACGACGACACCGTTCCCGTCTGCGTGTTGCGTTTCGGTTCCCAACCGGTGCGGCGCACGATGTAGGCCATGATCATGTCGCGCCATCCGTGGAAGATGGAGATGAGGCCACCGGGGAAGTAGAGCAGCACGATCAACATGCCGATCGAACTGGCGAACAACTTCACCTGCGGCGTGCCGTCGAACAGGATCGGCAGCGCCACGATGACCAGGGTGCCGATCACGGCACCGGTGATGGAGGCGATACCGCCCACCACGGCCACGGCCACGATCCGCAACGACTGGTCGACGTCGAAGATCGTGTTGCCCGGGTTCAACTCGAAGTTGCCCGACAGCGAGATCAGTGGCATCAGGCCGCCAGCCAGGGCGGCCAGACCACCGGACACGGCGAAGGCGAGGATCTTCATCTTCACCGGCGACACGGTGTACGCCGCCGCCGAGTTCTCGTTGTCACGCACGGCGATGATCGACCGCCCGATTCCGGTTCGGCGTATCTGCCACACCAGGATGATGGTGAGGAGCAGTACCAGCAGGCAGAACCAGTAGATGCCCTTGAAGTTGTTGCCCTTGATGTTCCACCACAGCAGGTTGAAGCCCTTGGCCCGGGTGACGGCGAGCTTGACGATGCCGCCCTCGCCCGAAAGCCCGTCGTTGAAGATCAGCCAGTTGCGCACGGCGAGGCCGAACCCGAGGGTGATGACGGCGAGGAACAGCCCCTTGATGCGCAGGGCCGGCACGCCCACGATGAGCGCGGCGATCACGCCGAAGGCCACACCGAACAGGATGGCCACGGGTATCGGCAGTCCGCTGGAGAACTTCACCGTGAGGTAGGCGCCGATGGCCACGAACCCGAACTGGCCCAGCGACAACTGTCCGGCCCAACCGGTGAGCACCGTCACCGACAGGGCGGCGATCAGCATCACCGGGATCTCCGAATAGCGCAGCCAGTCGGTGGGCTTGTCGAAGAACTGGGGCAGGAGGAGGAAGAAGCCCGCCATCAGCCCCAGACCCACCAACGTGGAGATGCGGTACAGCGGGTGCTTGCGCAACTCCTCGTTGACGGCCCGCATCTTGGTGGTGAGGGTCCACTCGTCGCCGGTCATGCCCGCCTTGCGACCGAAGGTGAGCAGGAGCACGAGCAGGATCACGAAGATCACCGCCGTGTTGGTGCCGGTGGGCGCGTCGCCGGTCTGGCTCCATGTCACCAGCAGCATGTCGACGATGCCGATGACGATGCCGCCCACGACCGTCCACGTGAACGATCGCATGCGGCCGAACATGGCCGCGGTGAGCGACATGAGCAGCAGCTTCGGGCCCATGGCCGTGCCCACGGCGGCGATGTTGCCACCCTGGACCGGAGCGATGAGCAGCGCGGCGATCACGGCCAGCAGACCGGCGAGGCCCCACACCTTGGTGGACACGGTGCGGGTGTTGATGCCGGCCAACTGGGCCGAGGCCGAGTTGTCGGCCGTGGCCCGCACCTGACGACCGAATTTCGACTTCTGCAGCAACCACGACAGTCCCAGCACCAGCAGGGGCACGGCGATCATGATCGTGACCTGCGGGCCGGTGACCCGCACACCGAACGGTTCCCAGGTCCCGCTGATGAGTTCGGGATAGCGCACGCCGATGGCGAGGTCATCCGGGATGGGCAGACGCAACTGCAGCAACTGGATCAACTGGGTGATGCCCAGCGTGGCCACGAACAGCAACAGTCGGGGCTGGTTGAACAGGCGCCGCAGGATCAACTCCGCGGCGACACCAAGGACGATGCCCGAGGCCAGGGCGATGGGCATGGACCACTGGTAGGGGATGCCGTACTGCAGGAAGAGGAGCGCCATGAGGTAGCCACCGAAGGCGCCGATCTGACCCTGGGCGAAGTTGATGACGCCCGTGGCCCGGAAGATCAGGATGAGCCCGAAGGCGACCAGTGCGTACACCAGGCCCTGGACGAAGCCGGAGAAGACGATGTCGGCGGTGAAGGTGAGTCCGAAGAGCATCTCAGGCACCCTCTCCACTCAGGAAGACCGCACGGAGCAGGTCGTCTCGTTCGAGCAGTTCCTGGGCCGGTCCCTCGAACTTCACCTGCCCTCTTTCCATGAACACCGCCCGGTCGGCGACCGAGAGTGCCACGTTCACCGACTGTTCGACCAGCACCATCGTCGTCCCCTGTGCCTTGAGTCGTTCGACGATCTCGAGCAGTCGCTGCACGACGATCGGGGCCAGGCCCAGCGACAACTCGTCGATGAGCAGCAGGTCCGGTTCCAGCATGATCGCCTTGCCCAGCGCCAGCATCTGCTGCTGGCCGCCCGACAGTGATCCCGCCCGCGAGTCCACCAGGTGTCGGATCTCGGGGAACACCTCGAACACGGCGTCCATGCGCTCACGTCGTTTCGACTTGTCCTCGATGAGCTCGCTCCAGATCTCGAGGTTCTCCGACACGCTCATCGACGGGAAGACCGCCTCGCCGCCGGGGATCTGCATCATGCCCAGCGCCACGCGGTACTGCGGGTCGACGAGGGTGATCGTGCGACCGTTCATCCGGACCACGCCGCGGTCGGGGTTGAGCAGACCGGAGATCGACCGCAGGATGGTCGACTTGCCGGCGCCGTTGGTGCCGAGCAGGGCCAGACACTCGCCCCGCTTCACCTCGAAGGAGACGTCGAACAGCACCTGCAGCGTGCCGTAGGAGGCATCGACATTGCGCACCTGCAGCACCGGGATGTTGGCCGGGTCGGCGGCCATGCGCTTCTGCTCCTCCTGCATCTCCATCAGTTCCGAGACGGTGAGGGAGATGTCGCGACGCATGTAGCGCGAGCCGTAGATGATGAGGATCCCGCCGAGGGCCGCCGCCGGCGGCACCACCACGGTCAGGGCCGTGCGCTGACCGAAGGCGTCGGAGAGGGCACCGGTGAGCAGACCGCCGAAGAAGCCGCCCATGAGGAAGATGTAGACGCCGACCATGGCGAAGGCCTGGGCCCGCATCTGATACGGCACCACCGCCGAGATGGTCGGTCCCATCTGGGTGAAGGCCATGCCCTGGAAGGCATTGCCGATGGCGAAGAAGGCGATGAGGATTCCCGCCTGCTCGAAGCGCAGGCCGATGGTGAGCGACACTCCGTAGAGCAGGATCGAGGCGCCCATCAACTTCAGCGCGGAGGGCGGGTTGCGCCGGAAGAGGCGCTCGCCGTAGCGACCGGCGATGGGGATGGCGATCACCGACACCGCCCACGTGATCGACATGATCCAACCGCGCTCGGGAGCGTCGTAGCCGTACACGTCCTTGAGCATCAGGTTGAACGTGGCCGGCACCGCCACCAACGCGAAGCCGAGCACGCCGATGCCGACGATGAGGAAGTAGAAGGTACGCACCTTCTTGAGGCGGGCCATCGCCGCACTGAGTCGCACCGGTCCGTCATCGACGGCGTTCTTGGCCACGTCGGCCCCGAACACGGCCTCCTGCTCGTTGCGCCCGCGGACCGGGTCCTTCTTGAGGATGAAGGCTGCGGCCAACATGGCCGCCGGGATGCCGAACGTCCAGAACACCCAGCGCCAGCTGCCCTCGTTCTCGGCGCCGGCGATGGCCACGATGCCGCCGGCGACCAACGGGCCGACGACCTGACCGATGGGGCGACCGAGGGTCTGGGCCGCGAACATGCGGGTGCGGATGCCGATGGGGTACTGGTCGGCGATGAGCGACGGGGCGATGGGGATGTTGGCGGCCGCTCCGATGCCGGTGCCGCCCGAGGCGATGCCCATCTGGAACGGGTTCACGACGAAGCCCATGGCCACGCCGAAGATGCCCCAGATACCGGCGGCGGCGCCCAGCACCTTGGTGCGGGGATAGCGGTCGGCCAGCCAGGCGAAGGGCAGGGTGGCCAGCACCAGGATCACGCCGCCGAAACTGATGAGGCCGAGCAGCACCGTGTCGGAGATCCGGAGGCTGGTCTGGATGTCCAGTCCCAGCACCAGCATGGCCACCCGCTGGAACTCCTCGATCACGTACAGCAGCAGCAGCAGCACGATCATGGAGGCCCCGCCGGCCCGCAGTCCGTCGCGCAGCGGCATGGAGGCGCCCCCGACGCCGGGCAGCAGGTCGTCGGGGAGCACCAGTTCCTCGGCCTGTCCGGCGCCCAGCCGGATGGCCTCCTCCTCGACGATCACCGACGTCAGCGATGCCAGACCCTCGCCCTGCGTGGTCGGCTGTTCCTCGGCCATGGCCCCAGATCCCCCTGTGGTCGTCGCGGCGGGCCCCTGGCCCGATGGCGCCGCACGCTAGCGCAGGAAGGGGAGGGTGACGGTCGTCACACAATTGTCATGCAATCGGCACCGGATCGGAGTGGCAAACGGCACACGGGCTACCGCGGATGCTCTAGGGTGACGCCCCGATCGGCCGGAGGGCCGGTTTCGAACAGGGGAGAACCATGAGAAGGAACTGGAAGGCATTGGCAGTGGGCGTGGTCTGCTCGCTGGCTCTGCTGGCCACGGCGTGCAGCTCCGGGGACAGCAACCAGAGTTCACAGACCTCGCCGGGTGTCACCGAGACGGAGATCAAGATCGGTGTCGCCGTGTCCGACCTCGATGGTCTGCGGGCATCGGGCATCAGCCTCGCACCCGCACTCACCACCGGGAACCTGTCCAAGCGCATCACCTCGTACTTCGACGAGTGGAACGCGGCAGGCGGATTCCAGGGCAAGAAGATCGTGCCCGTGATCCTGACCTGGGACCCGGTGAAGCCGGCCACCGCCGAGAAGGTGTGTGCCGACGCCACCATCAACAACGAGCTGCTGGCGTTCATCAACGCCAACGGCATGGGTGCCAAGTACATCCAGTGCATCGCCGATGCCGGTGTGCCCACCTTCTTCGGTGACACCGCGCCGCTGGCCGCCTACGCCAACGACACGCTGACCACGATCGCCGCTCCGGTGGAGGTCATGGCGGCCGCCGGCACCAAGGGCGCCATCGATGCCGGCACGATCACCAAGACGACCAAGATCGGCATCCTCAACGGCAACGGCCCGGAGCACATCGCCTCCACCGCCGCCGTGAAGAAGGTGCTCACCGACAACGGCATCCCCGAGGCCAACGTCACCTCGGTGAACGTGAACACCCTCGTGGGTGATCCCGCCGTCGCCTCGGCCGAAGCCGCCGCTGCGGTCAACACCTTCAAGGCCGCCGGTGTCACCAACGTGCTGGTCGGTCTGCAGTTCACCTCGTCCACCGGATTCTGGGACAACGTGACGCCGACCACCTTCAAGTACACGATCCTCGACACCGCGTCGTCGAACTGCACGCAGTACGGCGCCGCTCGTGTGAAGCCGTCGGCCATCGGTGCCACCTGCTACACGGTGTTCGGCGATTCGGTCGACAAGAACGGTCTCCGTCCGGAGAACGACTTCGAGAAGGAGTGCCGGGCCAAGTTCGACGCCCTGTCGGCCAAGACCAACGACTACCCGTCGAAGTCCTACCCGGGTGTGCCCTCGGGCGACACCATCAAGCTGGCCGACGGCACGGTGCTGTCCTCGGACTACCCGCCGAACGAGTGCACGTTCATGTGGGTGTTCAAGCGGGCGTTCGATGCCATCGGCAACAAGGCCCTCAACCGTGAGTCGTTCATGAAGGCCGTCCGCAACCTCGGTTCGGTCGACATCGCCCTCGCCTCCGATGGCAAGGGTTCGCAGTCGCCCGGCAAGGTGTACCTGTCGGACTACATCCACGGCGACCTGCTGACGCCGGCCTCGAAGGACACGCCGCGCAGCGCCAACGGCACCTTCAACGGCTGCCCGACGCCGGTCAACTGCTTCATCCCGTCGACCCCCTGGACCAAGATCACCCCGTGATCGGGTCAGGGTCGATGACCTGACGTGAGAGAGGGGCGCCGGCTGCAGCCGGCGCCCCTCTCGCGTCCCGGTCTCGACGCCGCGATCAGTCGGGCACGAAGAAGGGGTTGAGCTCGAAGTCGGTGGGCTGTTCGAAGAAGGCCCGCACCGACACGATGTGCCCGGTGTCGTCGACCCGGTAGATCTCGATCCCGCGCAGTTCCACCTGCTCGCCGTGGAGATCACCCTTGTTGAGCATCTCCACCGCCGCCTCGTGGGTGCCGCCGGGGATGATGCGCTGGGGATGCAGCGTCCAGCGTCGCCCCGGGGTGAACGAGTTGTCCCACGAGCCCTCGGCGGCAGCCCGGCCCACCTTCGGGGTCTTGCCCACGGGGTCCTCGAAGGTGACGTCGTCGGCGAACAGTTCCAACCACGCACTGCGATCCATGGCGTTCCACCGGGTGGCGTGGGCCACCACGGCGTCAACGGCCGGATGTCCGCTCCGTCGCTCGCTCATGCGATCACCCCGTCGGCCCGCAACTGCGCCAGGGTGGCGCCGTCCAGACCCAGTTCCGAGCCCAGCACCTCGTCGGTGTGCTCGCCCAGCCACGGCATCCGCACGTCGGGGCCCTCGCTCACCTTCGACATCTTTATGGGGTTGCCCGGGGTCAGCACCGGATCACCGCCATCGGGTCGGGGGATCTCGATCAGCATGTCCCGGGCGGCGACATGGGGATCGTCGATCACCTGCTGGGCGGTGAGGCACGGTCCGGCGGCTACACCGGCGGCGGCCAGCGCCATGCACGCCTCGACGTTGCCCATCGACGCCGCCCATTCGTTCACGCCGGGGCGCAGGATGTCGTCCATGTGCGCTCGCCAACCGGCGCGAGTCGACAGTCGCTCGTCGGTCAGCCACTCGGGATGGCCGACGAGGTTGGCCAGACGCTCGAACTCGTGCTCGCGGCCGACCTGGATGATGAACCAACCGTTGTTCGCCTCGAACCCGTCGAGGATCATGGCCAGACCCTGCCCGGGTGCGGGCCGCAGTCCCAACGACCAGAAGTTGGTGACGAGGTCGGTCATCGACACCATGGCGTCGAACATGGCCACGTCGACGTACTGGCCCTCACCGGTGCGGTCGCGGTGTCGCAGCGCGGCCAGCACACCGATGGTGCCGAACAGCGCCGTGCCGATGTCACCCAGCGCCCCCACCGGCGACACCATCGGAGGCCGACCGGGTTCGAGCTTGTAGTCGTAAATGCCGCTCATGGCCTCGGCCACCGCGGCGTAGGCCGGCCACCCGTCGTACGGGGTCTCGGTGGTGTTCCCGAACCCCGACACCGACAGGTACACGACCTGCGGATGCACGGCGGCGATGTCGGCGTAGCCCAGACCCATGCGCTCCAGTGCACCGCCCTTGAAGTTCTCGGCCACGACGTCGAACCGGGGTGCGAGATCCAGGATCAACTGGCGACCGGCCGGAGCCTTGAGGTCGACACAGATCGACTTCTTGTCGAGGTTGTTGCGCAGGTAGGTGGCACCCACGAAGCGGCCATCGGGATCGGTGATGCCCGGTTGGGATCCTCGGCCGAGGTCACCGCCCATCACGCTCTCGACCTTGACCACCTCGGCGCCCATGCGGGCCAGCAGTTGGGTGGCGTAGGGCAGGGCCTGCATCTGCTCCAGGGCGAGGATGCGCACCCCGTCGAGGGGTTTGCCGTACCGCTGCGCGTCGGGATTGGTGATGGCTCCGAGTTCCATGGATCGACCCTACCGGTCGGGCCCTGGCCGTCAGAGGGTGACAAGGGCGTGCACCTCGACCGGTATCCCGGTGAGTTGCGTCATGGTGCCCACC
>VERC01000068.1 GCA_018882825.1 Acidimicrobiia bacterium
GCACGCGACCGCGCCGAGCGGATGGTCGAGCGGACCGAGATCGTGAAGGCGGCCCAGGCCCGGTCCAACGAGATCGTCGACGAGGCCGAGTCCGATGCCCTGCGCCTCCGACACGAGGTCGAGGACTTCTGCGACCAGAAGTTGGCCAGCTTCGAGATCGTGCTCGAGCGCACGCAGAAGCTCGTGGCGGCCGGTCGGGCCAAGTTGCAGGGCACGAACCTGCTGGCCGACGCCGCGGCGGCGGCCCACCACGGGTTCGAGGATCCGACCGGGGCCACCGGCGGAACCAGCGCAGCGGTCACGACGGCGATGGACTCGTACGGGGAGTCGGACGGTGGGCCCTACGTGGAGTCGGACCGATTCGCCGGGTCGGTCGAGCAACCGGGCCTCTACGACACCGATACCGGTAGCGGTGCCGGTGGGACGTGGGACGACGAGGTCGATCGCTGGGACGATCGCTGGGACGACGAACCGGAGCCACCGCGGCCGCGACTCACCGTGGTCGATGACCGCTACGAGGCGCACAGCGACGTCTCCACGACCTACGGCAGTGGCCGCGGGCCCGACGGAGTCGACTCCTCCGGGCATCCCGCTCGTCCGGCGGCGGGGCGTGGCGCGGACGATTCGAACTTCTTCGACCAGGACCTCCTCTGATCGATGGCCCGTCACCCGCTCAGGGTGGGCATCGCCGATCTCCGACGCCGACCCGGGACCCGGCGGCGGGTGGAGGAGTCGGTGCCCCTCGATGATCTCGAGGTGTCCACGGCCCGCGTCCCGGCGGGTGAACCGGTCGTGGTCGATCTGGAACTCGAGACCCTCAGCGACGGACTGGTGGCCACCGGCACGATCGACGCGCCGTGGACGGGTGAGTGTCGGCGTTGTCTCCGACCGGTGGAGGGCCGGGCCGTGGTCGAGGTCCGCGAGATCTTCCAGCCCCGACCGGTCGAGGGCGAGACCTACGCCATGGGCGAGGACATCGTCGACCTCGAGCCCATGGTGCGCGATGCGGTGCTGTTGGCGCTGCCGCTGGCGCCATTGTGCGCCGACGATTGCCGCGGGCCGGCGCCGGAGGAGTTCCCCACGGGGTCGGCCGCCGAGGGTGACCGGACGAGGCCGGAGACCCCGGTCGATCCCCGGTGGGCGGCGCTGTCCGGGCTGGACTTCGAACCTGACGACCGCGACGAGTAAGGTCCAGCGTCCCCGCCCGGGGTGACGACCCCGGCCGCTCGCACGCACAGGATCAGCCATGGCCGTCCCCAAGAAGAAGACCTCCAAGGCCAAGAGCCGCAGCCGTCGGGCCTCCGCCTGGCGCATCACCACCCCGGCTCGGTCGACCTGCCCGCGGTGTGGTGCCGTGAAGCGGCCGCACGTCGTGTGCGGCAACTGCGGCTGGTACAACGGCCGTCAGGCCCTCGACGTCGACTGATCGACGCTCCGGCCATGCTCCCCATCGCCGTCGATGCCATGGGTGGCGACAATGCCCCCGCGGCCATCGTCGCGGGTGCGCGGCTCGCCGTCGAGGAGCTGGGTGTGCCGGTGGTGCTCGTCGGACGCTCGGCCGAACTCGGTGACACCGGCGGGCTCGACGTGATCGAGGCCTCCGAGGTCATCGCCATGGATGCCGATGCGGGATCCAGCGTCCGCCGTATGAAGGACTCCTCGCTGGTGCGAGCCGCCGAGGCGGTGCGCGACGGCGTGGCCTCGGCCATGGTCAGCGCCGGCAACACCGGCGCCACCATGGCCAGCGCCCTGCTGCGCATGGGGCGCATCCGCGGCGTGAGTCGACCGGCCATCGCCACGCCGATCCCCGTGCCGGGCTCGACGCCGACGGTGCTGCTCGATGCCGGCGCCAATGCCGAGTGCAGCGCCGAGTGGCTGGTGCAGTTCGCCCAGATGGGTGTGGTGTTCGCCTCCGATCGTTTCGGCATCGCTCGACCCAGGGTGGGCCTGCTGTCGATCGGCGAGGAGCCGACGAAGGGAAACCCCCTGGTCAAGGAGACGCACGAACTGTTGGCCGAAGGCGCGTGGATCGGATCGACCGGTGCCGAGTTCGTCGGCAACGTGGAGGGTCGCGACATCATGACCACCGAGGTCGACGTGGTGGTCACCGACGGGTTCACGGGCAACGTGGCGCTCAAGACGCTGGAGGGCTCGCTCAAGACGCTGATCGCCGCGCTGCTGGCCGCCTTCGACTCGTCCGACGAGGCCCGCACGGCCGCCGGCGCGTTGTGGCCGTCGCTGTTGCCGCTCTATGCCTCGATGGATCCCGAGAACACCGGTGGGGCGATGCTCCTCGGTGTCGATGGTGTGTGCATCATCAGTCACGGGTCGTCCTCGGCCCGGGCCATGGTGAACGCCATCGGCGTGGCCGCCGACATGGTGCGCGGTGGGGTGGTCGGCCATCTCGCCACCGCCGTGGCGCCGGCCGACTGAGCATCGAGCGGACGGCCCGGAGCCCCGCCCGGGGCCCCGATTCACAAGCGCACGATCTCGGGCGCCGCTACAGTCGGCGAGTCCCCGAAGCCCAGGAGAACCCGTCGTGCCCGCAGAGACCCATGTCGGACAGGAACCCCTCGACCGGGCCTATGTGCTGAACCTGGTCCGGGACCGTCTGGCCGACATCCTGGAGATCGAGCCGTCCCAGATCTCGGAGGGTGATTCGTTCGCCGACGATCTGGACGCCGACAGTCTGGCCCTCATCGAACTGGTGGAGGCCCTCGAGGAGGATCTGGGCGAACGCAGTGTCGGGTTCCGGATCGAGGACGAGGATCTCGCCGATCTCAAGACCGTCCGCGACGCCGTGGACTACGTCATGTCGAAGTTGGGCTGAGGCGCTGGGCTCCTCGGCCGTCTCCCTGCTCGTCGACCGGCTCGGTCATCGGTTCGCCGATGACGCGCCCCTGGTGCTGGCCCTCACCCACCGTTCGTGGTGCGCCGAGAGCGGTGAGCCCCATTCGAACGAACGGCTCGAGTTCCTCGGCGACGCCGTGCTCGGGATCGTGGTGACCGACCACCTGTTCACCTCGCATCCGGAGCTCCCCGAGGGGCACCTGGCCAAGATCCGTGCCGCCGTCGTCAACGAGTCGGCCCTCGCCGAGGTGGCGACGACCCTCGGACTGGGCGAGGCGCTCCGCCTCGGCAAGGGTGAGGACGCCAGCGGAGGGCGGGCCAAGGCATCGATCCTGGCCGACGCGATGGAGGCGGTGATCGGCGCGGTCTACGTCGACGGGGGACTCGATGCCGCCCGCGAGGTGGTCGTGCCCCTGTTCTCCCCGCTGCTCGATGCCGCCGTGGCCGAACCGGGCGGCGGTGACCACAAGTCCGAGCTGCAGGAACTCGTCGCTCGTCTCGGTGCCCCGGCGCCGGTCTACGAACTGACCGACGAGGGCCCCGACCACGACAAGCGGTTCTTCGCCCGCGTGACGGTCGACGGAGTGCTCGTCGGTGAGGGTGATGGACGTTCGAAGAAGTCGGCCGAGCAGGCGGCGGCCAGTGCCGCGCTGGGTCACTTCGCCACGGTGACCGTTCCCGGTCGTGAGGGGAAGTCCGACGATGCCTGAGTTGCCCGAGGTGGAGACGATCCGTCGAGAGCTCGAGAAGGACGTCGTCGGTCGCAAGATCAAGTCCGTCGAGACCGTCGGTCGCAAGTCGATCAAGCGCCAGACCCCGGCCGAGTTCGTCAGCGGGCTGGAGGGCGTCAAGATCACCGGGGTCAGTCGACGGGGCAAGTACCTGCTGCTGGCGCTCGACTCGGGACAGGTGCTCGTCGTCCATCTCGGGATGTCGGGTCAGTTGCGGCGCGCCGTGCCCAAGGACGAGGTGGCCAAGCACACCCACGTCACCGTCACCTTCACCCAGGGCGGACAACTGCGGTTCGTCGATCCCCGCACGTTCGGCGAGATGTTCCTGGCCACGCCCGACGAGATCGGCTCACAGATCGAGGAACTCTCGACGCTGGGGGTCGATCCGGTCGAGGCCCCGATGTCATGGGTCGACTTCGGTCATCTGTTGCGCTCGCGCAACACCACGTTGAAGTCGTTCCTCACCGACCAGTCGATGATCGCCGGGATCGGCAACATCTACGCCGACGAGATCCTGTTCGACTCCGGCCTTCGTTTCGACCGCGAGACGGGGTCGTTGACGACGCAGGAGATCCGTCGTCTCTACCGCTCGCTGGTCGAGATCCTCCACGAGGCCATCAAGTACGGCGGTTCGACGCTGTCCGACGGGCAGTACGTCGACCTCTTCGGCAAGGCGGGTGACTACCAGAGTCACCATCAGGTGTACGACCGGGAGAACCAGCCGTGCCGGCGGTGTCGTCGCACCGACATCTCCAAGGTCAAGGTGGCGGGACGGTCGACGTACTACTGCGAGGTCTGTCAGGTCTGATGTACCTCAAGCGACTCACGATGAAGGGCTTCAAGTCCTTCGCCGATACCACCGATCTCGAACTCGAACCCGGGGTGACCGTCGTCGTCGGCCCCAACGGGTCCGGCAAGTCCAACGTCGTCGATGCCATCGGCTGGGTGCTCGGTGCCCAGGCGCCGTCGGCCGTCCGTTCGCAGAAGATGGACGACGTCATCTTCGCCGGCACCACCAAGCGCGCCGCCCTCGGACGCGCCGAGGTCAGCCTCACCATCGACAACTCCTCGGGGATGCTCCCCATCGAGTTCAACGAGGTCACCATCACCCGGACGCTGTTCCGCTCCGGTGACAGTGAGTACGCGCTCAATGGCGTGCCCTGTCGACTCCTCGACATCCAGGACCTCCTGTCCGACAGCGGCGTCGGTCGTCAGCAGCACGTGATCATCTCGCAGGGTCAGATCGACGCCGTGTTGAATGCCCGACCCGAGGAGCGGCGGGCGATCATCGAGGAGGCGGCCGGAATCCTCAAGTACCGCCGTCGCAAGGAGAAGTCCGAACGGCGACTGGCCTCCACCGAGGGCAACCTCCTTCGTCTCCAGGATCTGTTGCGCGAGGTGCGTCGCCAGTTGCGTCCGCTCGAACGTCAGGCCGACGCGGCGCGTCGCCATGGCGCAGTGGTCGACGAACTCACCGCACTGCGTCGGTGGATCGCCGGACGTGAACTCGATTCCTTGCGCACCCGACTGGCCGACGGATCTCGGCAGCGAGCCGAACTGGCCGCTGAGGAGGAGCGCCTCCGTCGGACGCTGGCCGAACTCGACACCCGCGTGGTGTCCGTCGAAGCCGAACTCACCGCCATGGGCGGTGATGATCTCGGTGACGGACTGGCGCAGTACGAGTCACTCAACGAGCGCGCCCGCGGCCTGTCGGCCCTGCTGACCGAGAGACGCCGGGGCATCGATCGTCTGCGGGGCGCATCGGTCGATCAGGACGTCATCGCCTCGCTCGAGGCCGAGGCGGATCGACTGGCGAGCGAGTTGACGCAGGTCGAGACCGAGGCCGCCACCTTCGCACCCTTGGCCGCCGAGTTGGCCGAGGCCGAGGAGGTGCTCGCCGCCGAACGGCTGGCCTTCGAGGGGGAGTGGTCGGCCGGTGTGCCGGCCCCGACGGGAGCGGCCGCCGAGGTGCGCGGTGAACTGGCGGCTCTGCGCACGGCGGCCGAACGGGGCCGTGAGGAACGCGACCGGGTGGCGGCGCGCGCCGCGACGCTGGTCGAGAAGTTGGCCGGGCTCGCCGCCGAGGTCGACGGCTTGCGCTCGGAACTGTCCGAGTCCGAGTCGGCCGAGTTGCCCTTGGTCGAGTCGATGGAGGTCGCCGAATCCCGCCGGGCCGGGGCCGACGCCGCGGTGGACTCGGCTCGCACCCAGCAGCGGGTGGCCGAGAGCGAACTGCACGCGTGGCAGGCCCGCGAGGAGGCGCTGGCCCTCGCCCTGGACGAGGCCCGTTCCCGGGCCGGGGCCGAGCGACTGGCCGACGTCGACGGAGTGCTCGGCACCCTGCTCGATCTCGTCGAGGTGGATGCCGGATGGGAGTCGGCCTTCGAGGCCGCCGCCGCCGATGCGCTGGTGGCCGTCGTGGTCGACGGGATCGAGGCCGGTCGACGTGCCCTCGATGCGCTCAGTTCCGGCGCCCTGAGCGGCGCGGTACTGGCCATCGGTGCGTCGCGCCGGCCGCGCCCGCGACCTGCGGTCGGCGAACCGTTGCGCGATCACGTGCGGGCCCGTCGCGACGATGTCGAGGGTCTGCTCGATGCGCTGCTCGGCGACGTGGTGGTCGTCGACGGCGAGTGGACCGCCGCCCTCGACCTGGCGTTGACCCATCCGGAGGCCGTCGTGGTCACGCGCGACGGTGACCGGTTCGCGGTCTCGGGCTGGCGCATGGGTGCGGCCGGTACGGGTGCGACGGGCGCGGCGCTGGCCGTGGCAATCGAACGCTCCCGGATCGCGTCACTGCGTCTGGCCGAGATCGAGGAGGTGTTGGTCGGCGCCGAGCGCGAGGCGACGGCCGCCGCCGAGGCCGAGACCGAACTGGCCCGACTGCTCGATGCCAACGACGCTCGACTCACGTTGGCCGGTGACCGTCTGCAGCGCCTCGAGTCGGAGCGACACGACCTGTCGGCCGAATCGGACTCGCTGGCCCTGCACCTCGCCGAACTGAGCGAGCGGGTCCAGCGCGAGGACGCGCGCATCGTCGAGCTGGAGTCGCTCCTCCCGGAACTCGAACAGGCCGATGCCGAACTGGTGGACTCGGCCCGGCGCATGGCCGAGGCCCGGGCCCGACTCGAGGAGTTGGCGGGCGAGGTCGGGTCGCGTCGCAGCGACCTCGAACTGCGCTCGGTGGCCGTGGCCGAGCGGCGCGAGTTCCTCGCCGGCCGTCTGGCCGAGGTGGAGGAGCGTCTGGAGGGAGCGGCCGCCGAGCGGGCCGCCGCCGCCGAACGTCGACGGTCGCTGGAGATCGCCCAGCGAGCCCTCGAACGACTCGGTGTGTTGGTACAGGAACGGGCTGCCGTCGTTCGAGAGCGGCTCGACGACCACCGCGAACGGCGACGTCTGCAGTCGGAGGCCGCCCGGGCCGTGGCGGCGAGACTCGATGAACTCCGTCGCGCCCGCGCCGCCGAGGAACGGTCACTGGCCGAGGTCCGCGAGCGGATCCAGCGCGTCGAGATCGCCCACGCCGAGACCGAACTGCGGATCGAGGCGGCGGTGGAGGCCCTGCGACGGGACCTCGACTGCGAACCAGAGGTGGCCATCGCCGCGTCGATGCCCGAACTGCCCGAGGGCGTCACGGCGGCCGCTCGCGTGCGTGAACTCGAGCGCGACCTGCGGCTGATGGGTCCGATCAATCCGTTGGCGTTGGAGGAGTTCGAGGCGTTGCAGGAGCGCCACCAGTTCCTCGAGCAGCAACTGGAGGACGTGAAGGAGAGCCGACGGGAGTTGGCCAAGGTCATCCGGGCCATCGACGGCGAGATCGTGAGCGTGTTCGCCGCCGCCTTCGCCGATGTGGCCGCCAACTTCGAGGCCCTGTTCGAGATGCTCTTCCCGGGCGGCCAGGGTCGATTGCGACTCACCGATCCCGACGACCTCCTCGCCACCGGCATCGAGGTCGAAGCCCGCCCGTCGGGGAAGAACGTGCGCAAGTTGTCGCTGCTGTCCGGTGGTGAGCGCTCGCTCACCGCGCTGGCCTACCTGTTCGCGGTGTTCCGCAGTCGACCGTCGCCGTTCTACGTGATGGACGAGGTCGAGGCCGCGCTCGACGACATCAACCTCAGTCGCTTCCTCGGTCTCGTGGCCGAGTTCCGCAACGATGCGCAGCTCGTGATCGTCACGCACCAGAAGCGCACGATGGAGGCCGCCGACTGCCTCTACGGGGTGTCGATGCAGCCCGGCGGATCCTCCAAGGTGGTCAGCGAGAAGGTCGCCTCGAAGGCCTAGGGCAGTCGGTTCGACCAGGCCAGGGCCAGCCCCGAGGCCAGCAGCAGCACGGCGATGCCTCCACCCACGAACCACAGCACCAGCGAAGACTGCCCGGTGTCGTAGCCGATCGACGATCCGATGCGGGAGTAAACATCGCGCAACTCGCCCTGCGTCTCGGCCCGGTACGAGTTGCCGCCGGTGGCCCGGGAGATCTGGGCCAACGCATCGGGATCGACGGGGACGCTCACCACCTGACCGTTGTCGAGGGTGACCGTGCCGTTGGGCGTGCCGAAGGCGATCGTCGACACCGGCACGCCCGCATCGACCGCGTCCTGGGTGGCGATGGCATTCGGCGTGCCCTTGGTCGTGCTGCCGTCCGACAGCAGCACGATGGCGGCCGGCACCGCCGCGCCGTCGGGCGCGGGAGGAACATCGGCCAGGGCATCGAGCGAGGCGTCGATGGCGTCGCCGATCGCCGTGCCATCGGCCAGGGGCACGTCCTCGATGGCCACGCGCACGACGTCGCGGTCGGTGGTCGGTGTCACGCGGATCCGGGCCGACCCGGCGAACGTGACGAGGCCGACGTTGACCTGCGGAGGCACATCGTCGAGGAAGGAGATCGCCGCGTTCTTGGCCGCTTCGATTCGACTCGGCCGCACGTCGGTGGCCTCCATCGACAGCGACACGTCGAGGGCGAGCATCACCGTCGCCCGTTCGCGTGGCACCTTGATGTCGTGCACCGGCTGGGCCAGCGCCACGAGAAGCACGGCCATGGCCACGAGTTGCACGACGGCCGCCACATGGCGACGCCATCCGGGCCGACGCGGGGCCACCGACTCGAGCAGTTCGAGATTGGTGAAGCGCACCGCGTACCGCGCCCGGCGACGCTGGAACAGCACGTAGACGAGGCCGAGCACGACCACGAGGCCGAGCAGCAGGAGTCGCCACGGTGAGAGGAACGTGAAGCCGCTCATCGCCCACCCACCATGGCCTCGGAACCGCGGGCCGCGGCCCGGGACAGCGCGTCGATGCGGTCACGGCGACCGGAGACGAACCGGGCCAACTCGAGGAGCCAGTCCCGGTCGGTGCGCAGGAGGAGATGGTCGGCGCTGGTGGCGCGGATCCGTGTGGCGATGGCGGCGCGTTGGGCTGCCGCCGCGTCGGCATAGCGCGCCCGGAACCGCTCGTTGCCGGTCGGCACCTCGATCTCGCGACCGGTGACGGCATCGTGCAGCACCAACATCCCGACGTCGGGCAGCGCCAGTTCCACCGGGTCGACCACCTCGATGCACAGCACGTCGTGGCGCAGGGCCACCGACCGCAGGGCAGCGTCCCATGGACCGGGGTCGAGGAAGTCGGAGATGACCACGACGAGGCCGCGCCGGGTGGCGGTGCCGGCCAGTCGTCGCAGCCCACCGTCGAGATCGGTGCGTCCGGGCCGGGGGTCGTCGAGGGCACCGAGGATCCGACGCAACACCGCCTGCAAGTGGACCCGACCGCTGCGAGCGGGGATCGGCGTCGACGCGCCGTCGGGCCCGATGGTCATGGCGCCCACGCGATTGCCCGTCCGGGCGGTGAGGAAGCCGGTGGCGGCCGCGCCCACGAGGGCCAGATCGCGCTTCTCACAGGTGGCCGTGCCGAAGGCCAGCGAGGCCGAGGTGTCGACGAGGAGCCACGTCTCCAGTTCGCGGTCGGCCACCGTGTCGCGAACGTGGGGTTCGGTGGTGCGGGCGGTGACGTTCCAGTCGATGCGGCGCACGTCGTCGCCCGGTTGGTAGGCCCGCACCTCACCGGGTTCCGAGCCGTGTCCGGGCGTGAGCCCGCGGTGATCGCCCTGCAGCAGTCCGTCCAGCCGGCGTGTCACCGACAGTTCGAGTCGGCGCAGCAGTTCCGCGGCCGGAGTGCCGTCGATCGAGGGATCCTTCGTGCGCTTCACCGGCCGGCGACCGCGGTCGGGTCCTGCGAAGGGGCCACCACCGGTGCGTGCACGGTGGACAGCAGTCGGGCCACGACCTGTTCCACCGAGCGACCCTGGGCCAGCGCCTCGTAGGAGGGCACGACCCGGTGGCGGAGCACATCGGGGGCGATGTCGAAGACGTCCTGTGGCAA
>VERC01000069.1 GCA_018882825.1 Acidimicrobiia bacterium
CGGGAGGGACGCGTCCTATCCGCCGATGGAGTTCCTCGCGCCCGGGGGCTCGAAGATCATCGGGATGGACGCCGACATCGGCACCGCCATCGCCCAGGTGCTCGGGCTCAAGCCGGTACAGGAGAACATGGGGTTCGACGCCATCATCACCGGCATGATGGCCAACCGGTACGACATCGGCCTCTCCGCCTTCACCGACACCCCGGAGCGTCAGCAGGTCGTCGACTTCGTGAACTACTACAACGCCGGCCAGGCCTTCTATGTGAAGGCCGGCTCCGCACTGACCTTCACCAGCACGGAATCGCTCTGCGGCTCCACCGTCGCCGTCCAGGCCGGCACGGTCGAGGTCGACGAGGCGAAGGAGGCGTCCACCTCCTGCACCGAGGCTGGCAAGAAGGCCGTCGCCGTGCGCAGTTTCCCCGACCAGAACTCGGTGAGCCTCGCCGTCTCGAGTGGCCGAGCCGATGTCGGCTTCGCCGATTCGCCGGTGGTGGGCTATCTGCTGGCCTCGACACGGGGGATGTTCCAGGAGTCCGGAGGCATCATCAATTCCGCCCCCTACGGCATCGCCGTTCCGAAGGGGAGCTCGCTTGCGCGGGCGGTGCAGACCGCGCTCAAGGTCCTGATCGCCAACGGAACCTACGGAGTCATCATGGAGAAGTGGGGAACCGAGTCGGGCGCCGTCACCGAAGCCCAGGTGACGATCAACGGTGGAGGAAAGTGATCTCTCATGACCGATGAGCGAAGTGCGCCGAATGTGATGCCGGGCGACGGGCCGCCGACCGGACCCCGACGCGGAGCAGCGATCCGCGCCGTCCCCGTGCGTCATCCATGGCGGTGGGTGCTCGGCGCCGTCCTGCTGGTGCTCGTCGCCATGCTGGTGCACACACTGGTCTTCTCCCAGACCGAGCAGCCGGGGCAGACGGGCAGTCGCTTCGGCTGGGACATCGTCGGGGAGTACCTGTTCTCGTCCCAGATCCTCGGCGGTGTGAGGGTCACGATCGAGTTGACGGTCATCTCCATGATCGCCGGCGTCCTGATCGGGGTGATCATGGCGGTCATGCGCATGTCGCAGAGCCGCCTGCTCTCGTCGGTGGCCTGGGCCTACGTGTGGTTCTTCAGGGGCACGCCGGTGCTGGTCCAGATCATCTTCTGGTTCAACATCGGAGCGCTGTACCCGAACCTCTCCCTGGGGATCCCGTTCGGTCCGACGTTCGTCACCTTCGACATCAACTCGATCCTGACGCCGTTCGTCGCCGGAGCGTTGGCGCTCTCGCTGAACGAGGGCGCCTACATGTCCGAGATCGTGCGCGCCGGGTTGCTCGCCATCGACGAGGGTCAGACCGAGGCGGCCAACTCGCTGGGGATGTCACGGGCGGCCACGTTGCGCCGCATCGTCCTGCCCCAGGCCATGCGCCTGATCATCCCGCCGACGGGCAACGAGACGACGTCGATGCTGAAGACGTCGTCGTTGGTCAGCGTCATCGCCGTGGTCGATCTGACCAAGGCCGCCGAGAACATCGCCAGTTCGAACTACCGCATCATCCAGCTACTCATCGTCGCCAGCCTCTGGTACCTGCTCATGACAACGATCCTCTCGATCGGGCAGTACTACCTCGAGCGTCACTACGCCCGGGGCAGTTCACGGAGGGTGCCCGACACCCCCTGGGAGCAACTCCGGCGGAACCTCCGCCACCTGCGACCGCAGGGCCGGCCACGTGCCGAGCAGCTCGTCGCCGACTGGAGCGCTGAGGGCGTCGTGGAGGATCGGAGTGGAGCTCCACATGAGTGAGCCGATGGTGAAGGCCGAGCAGATATGGAAGTCGTTCGGCGACCGCGACATCCTCTGCGGGATCGATCTCGAGGTCGCCAACGGTGAGCTCCTCGTGCTTCTCGGGCCCTCCGGTTCGGGCAAGAGCACGTTCCTGCGCCTCATCAACCACCTCGAGACCCTCGATGCCGGTCGCCTGAGCGTCGACGGTGAACTCGTCGGCTACCGCGAGCGCAAGGGTCGGCTCCACGAGATGAGCGATCGCGAGATCGCGGCGCAGCGGGCCTCGATCGGGATGGTCTTCCAGCGCTTCAACCTCTTTCCTCATCTCACCGTGGGCGACAACGTGACGCTCGCTCCCATCCTCGTGAAGGGTGAGCGACGTGAGGTCGTGGAGGACAGGGCGCGCGAACTGTTGGCGCGAGTGGGGCTCGCCGACCGGTACGACAGCTTCCCGACGCAGTTGTCCGGAGGTCAGCAGCAGCGCGTGGCCATCGCCAGGGCACTCGCCATGCAGCCGAAACTGATGCTGTTCGACGAGCCCACCTCGGCGCTCGATCCCGAACTCGTCGGCGAGGTCCTCGCCGTCATGGGTGAACTCGCCGAATTGGGGATGACGATGGTCGTGGTGACGCACGAGATCGGCTTCGCCCGTGAGGTGGCCGATCGCGTGGTGTTCATGGACGGCGGACAGATCCTCGAGCAGGGTCCTCCGGCCGAAGTGCTCGATGCGCCCACCAACGACCGGTTCAAGGCCTTCCTGTCGAAGGTCCTCTGATGTCGGCCCGGGTGGCCCCGTCGAGACCACCCGGAGCGACGATCGAGCTCAACCGGTGAAGCGGGGGACCAACGGTCCGTCGTAGGAGACTCCCAGCACCGTACCGTTCTCGTCGAGGAGGAAGTACGCCACCGCGGAGACCTCCTCGCCGGCCGTGTTGAGGCTCGTCACCGTGACGCTGTGCGAGCCGGCCGGAGTGTTCGGCGGGATCGGGTACGAGGCCGAGAACGTGCCGGCGGGCCCCACGAAACCGGCACCGATCTGCACCGGATCACTGCGCAACACGACCGTGTACGGCGCACCGGGGAGCAGGTTGCTGCCCGAGACCGGCACCTGCGCGTCGCCGTTGCGGATGTTGGATCCGGCCGAGAAGTCGAGGGTCAGCGCGATCCCGTCGGGGAGTGGGGCACCGACCTGGACGACCCCGGCGATGGCCGGGGAACCGGTGTCGTACGACAGGCTCTCACCCTGCTGCACGGGGAAGCCGCAGCCCCAGACGGCGTTGTAGGTGCCGTTGGGGAGATCGGCCGGCACCGTCACCGTTCCGGTGAACGTGCCCTGCCAGCCACTGAGCGATTCGAACAGCGCGGGCGCCGTGTCGGGGTACTCGGAGGTCGGCAGGATTCCCGCCGAGGTCACGAAGCCCAGATCGGCGAGAGGTGTGCCGTCGGAGTACCAGGCGTCGGGGTAGTTCCGCTGGTTGAGCACCACGTTCTGCGGGAAGAGGCCGAAGACCAGCGGCCTGTTCGAGTACGAGCGGGTGGGGAGGTTGGCGAGAGCCGAGTCGACGACCAGATCGGGTCCGTAGTCGTCACAGGCCCCGGCTTCGCCACCGGCCGTGTAGGTGACGGTGAGGGACCCCCCGGCGGCTACCGCCTCGGGTGTGACCGTGCCTTCGAGAACCGAGGTGGGCTCTGCCGCCGCCGGCAGGGAGAGGAGTCCGAACACGCCCACGAGGGCGAGCACGGAGAGGAACTTCACGCGATGTCGCATGTGATCTAGGACTTTCTCTGGAAGTCGGATGTCGGGGGCAGATGGGACGACCCGCCGGTCGGGTCCCCTGAACGAGTGAGAATACTATCGGCCGACGATCAGGACGTGCAGGACGTCACGAACCGGCTCACGACCGGTGTGACGACGGTGGCGTCCGGTGCACCGAGTCGAGCGGGACCACGCAGTCGAGGGAACCAGGATCGCCCCCGGCGGGGGGTGAGTAGCGACGGGTCGGCGCCGACGATCGCTACCGACTGCGCTCCCGCCGAACGGCCGAGCAGGGTCGGATGCGATGGATCGAGACTCATCGAGGGGCCCTCGTTCTGCACCGGAGCCGGGGCAGCGGCCACACCGTCGCTGAGCATCCACACGACCACTGGAGCCGGTTCGCGACAGCCCCCCGCAGCAGGTAGCGGTCAGGGCGAGGATCACGACGATGACGGGTGAGCGAAGGCGCTGCTTCACGCTCCCAGACGTACCGGATCGACCTTGCGGTTCCCTCGAGGTCGGCCACGAGTCGACCGCAACGGTGTCGTCGGTGATCGAACATCCCGTCCGGGGCACACGGTTCCACGGTGGTCGCGTCGCTGACGGTTCGTGCGCGGACGATCCCGTGGCCTGACGGGCGCGGTCGTCTTCGCGGCCCGTCAGGCCAGGAGCACGGCCTTCCACTCCTTGCCGAGTTTGCGGCCCTCGCGGATGTCGCTGACCTTGCGGGCCGCGCCGAGCAGCCCGGCACCGGCCACCACCCCGTCCATGCGAGCGACCAGCGAGGCAGGAACGTCGGCGGCGCCGTTGGGACGGACGAACGACACACGGGTGCGCTCGCCGTTCACCTCGATCGAGCAGCCTCCGTCGAACTGGGTCTTGGGGAACTTCACCTGGGCGGCGGCCAGTTCGGTGTCGACCACCGTGGTGTCCTCGGTGATCACCCAGAGGTGACCGCTCACCACAGCCATCACCGCCGGTTGATTGCCGAGCCCCTTCAGGACCCACACCCCTGAGACCAAACCCTCGTTCGCGCCCATCAGACCCTCTTCGAATCGGGAATGCGATTGCCGGGAGTCTCGCAGATCTGCGCCGGCGCGGACGGTGAAGGTCGTCGCCGTCAGCGTCGCCTCGTGTCCAGCGCAGTCCCGGATGGTCGAGTCCTGACCGATCCAGCCGGGAGGTCGTGAGACAGCCGGTCTGCGGCGGACTCCGCGGGTCGGACAGGCCCGAGTCCGTTCGTCGTCGATCGGCGGACGCAGCTCGGAGGCCGGGCGCTTCGGCGCTGTCCCATGCTCCCGGATGAAGACTCACGGCGCCGTCGGAGAGCGAGAACTCCAAGATGAGTTCGGTGACGAACTGTCGGTGGAGCTGGGGGGAATCGAACCCCCGTCCGTCTGGTGGTGACTGTCCGCGCTACGACCATTCCCGAGTCAGAGCCTCACGGCTGGCTCACCGCCGGGTCGGGTGGGGCCGGGGCCCCGCCGCCGGATCTTTCTCCGATGTCAACGGTCTTCCCCGTCGCCAACGTTCTTTCCCGTCGTCATCCTCCGCTTCTGTTGCCGGGCTGCGGTGGATCGGCCCCGTGCGCCATCGCTGGTCACTGGTCCCTGCAACCTCCTGACGGATCAGGCGGCGAGGGTCAACTGCTCATCGGCGGTTGATTTGTTGCCCCTGTTTAAGGAGTCCGAGGCAACTCCGGTCGCACGATCCAGCCTCCGGTCCCGACGTCGAAACCGATCAGCCCCGTGATCGTCCCCTCCCGCCGGCCCGGCGAACCGTCCCGGAAGATGGAGATTGTTCAGGCTACCGGTCGGGAGTGACAACTCCTGCGCAGCGGCGTGACCGGTCTCCCGCTCGAGCCGGCGACCCTCGGCTCGAGGGCTACCGTGACCCAATGGGCGCGGGGGCACGACTGCTGAGGATGATGCGGCTCCTCGTCATGGTGGCCGTCGTGACCACCATCGTCTCGCTGCCGTTCGTGGCCGGGGCGCAGACTCCGTCGGCCGAGCCGGCCACCACAGCCGGCGACCGACCGGTGCTGCGCGTGGCGGTGCGGCCGCTCCAACCCTTCGTCGTGCCCGAGGAGGGTGGTCGCTACTCCGGCTTCAGCGTCGATCTCATTCGCGACATCGCCGACGATGCCGGGTTCGACGTGCAGATCGTGGAGGTCGGGTCGGTCGGTGCACAACTCGACGCCGTGCGTCAGGGACGAGCCGATCTGGCGATCGGTGCGATCAGCGTCACCTCGGCCCGTGAGGCGACGGTGGACTTCTCGGCGGCGATGTTCCAGTCGGGCATCCAGACGATGGTCGCTGAGTCGTCCGGGAATGTCACCACGTCGATGATCCTCGACGACGTGTTCTCCCCGGTGCTGCTGACCGTCTTCGCCCTCATGATCATCGGCACCATCCTCATCGGTGTGTTCGTGTGGGCGTGGGAGCGACGCCACGGGAACGAAGCGTTCGCCGATTCCGGCGTGCGTGGCGCCTTCGACGGGATCTGGTGGGCGACGGTCACCCTCTTCACCATCGGCTACGGCGACAAGGTCCCCCACCGAGGGGTGTCGAGGATCGTCACCATGGCGTGGATGTTCGTCGGCGTCCTCATGGTTGCGGTGATCACCGCCGAGGTCACGTCCTCGCTCACCGTCCAGCGGCTGGAGTCCAACATCTCCTCGGTGGCCGATCTGGCCGGCAAGGACGTGATCTCGTATCCGGGAACCACGTCGTGGGACTTCCTGCAGAAGAACGGGATCGATCCTCGACCCGTCGACAGTGTCGATGCGGCCTACGACGAGGTGCGGTCCGGAGACGCGGAGGCGTTCGTCTACGACGCGTCGGTCATCCAGTGGCTGGCCGCCACCCGCGGGGGTGTGAAGGTGGCCGGGCCGATCATGCAGGCGGAGGACTACGGCATCGCCTTCCCCGAACGAAGCCCATGGGTGGAGCCGGTCAACCGGTCGTTGTTGCGGCTCCGGGAGAACGGTCGGTACGAGCGCCTCAAGAAGGCGTACTTCGACTGAGTCTCAGCTGAACTGGGTGGCGAAGAACGGCACCACGTAGGGAACCGACGCGTGACCGGCCTTCATGTGGTCGACGCCCGCCATCTGCGTCTCGGTGATCGTGGTGCCGTTGTCCGTGTAGTCCTGCACCAACTGCACCGTGGACCACGGGCGCACGATCTTGTCGTCGGTGCCCTGGGTGACGAGCACCGGTACCGGGATCGGCACCTTCGCCGCCGTGTTCACGTCGAACTGACCCGACCACGGGGGAGTGGTGGCCGGATCGGAACTCCACATGCGTCCCCTGAGGATGAGGTCGTCGATGCCGAGTTCGATGTCGGAGAGCTTCGAGCCACCGACCACGCACTTGTTCGACACCGCCTCCACCCTGCGCTCGAAGTTCGAGTGCACGACGGTGCCGACGTCGTAACCGAACAGGGTCGACCACGATTCGACGGCGTACGACCCCAGCACCGCACCGGCAGCCGTGTCCTTGTCGGCGTTGAACAGTTCGGTCAGCAGACCCGCCGGTGCTGCGGCGGCCACCGCCACGAGGTTCAGGTCGGGTGCGTAGGACTTCGCCATCTGACCGGCGAACAGCACGGCCTGACCACCCTGGGAGTGCCCGAACACGGCGTAGCGGTTCGACACCTTCACGCCGGAGACGATCGCCCGGGCGGCGCGCACGATGTCGATCGTGCCCCGCGCCTCGCTGGAACCGACCAGGTACGGGTGCATGCCGTCGGTACCGAGACCCTGATAGTCGGTGGCGGTGACGACCCACCCCTTGGCCAGGAACTCCTGCAGACCCTGCACGTCGCCGTAGGGATCGTCGATGCGCGAGGGCGCGCACGCGTCGACGATGCCGGTGGTGGGGTGGGCCCACGACACGACCGGGCGACCGCCGGCGGGGGCCTCGCCGGCCGGTCCGTCGTCGGTCGGCGCGAACACCATTCCACTCACCACGATCGGCGACCCGTCGTAGGACGTCGACGTGTACAACACCCGCCACGCCTGCGAGTCGGGGAACGGCGCGGCCATCGTCTCGAACCGCACCACCTGACCGGGAATTCCGGCCGGGATCGTCGAGGGCGTGGCGTAGAACGCCGGGTCGTAGGGATTGGCGTTCGACGTCGACGAGCAGGCGCCGAGCGTCGTGGCGAGGAGGGCGGCGGCGAGCGCCGTGCCGACGAGGCGGGCGTAGGGTCGGACCGCAGAGTTCATCGTCCGCACCGTACCGGTCGGTCAGGTAGCCGAAGGAGCAGCACGGGATGGGTTCGCACGCCTATGACATCACCGAGACGTCCACGGCGCCTGTCGATGTCGTGTTCGCCGTGCTCGCCGATGCGCCCGGATGGTCACGCTGGAACCGTTCGATCGCCCGGGCCAGTTGGGAGGTCCAGGGTGACCCCGCCCCGGGTGGGGTGGGTGCGGTTCGCGCGCTCGGCGCGGCGAAGGGCCCGTTGTCGCGCGAGCGGATCGTGGCCTTCGATCCGCCTCGGCACCTCGCCTACGTGATCGATTCCGGCCCCATGCCGGTACGTGGCTATCGCGCCGACATCCGCCTCGGGCCCGCTCCCGACGGCGGGACGACGATCCACTGGGTCGGCTCGTGGTCCACGAGGGTGCCCTGGGTGTCCGGGTTCCTCACCCGGACCGTGCGCGGCTTCGCCATCGGTGCCGCTCGTGAGGCCGAGCGGATCTGGACCGAACCGCGTCCCGAAGCGCCGTCGTGACCGCCCCGGTCAGGACCCGGGGCGCAGCATCACGCCGGTGACGATCTCGTCGATGGTCAGGCGGAAGTCGACACGGCGGACATCGGGTAGCAGGTAGAGCCCGATCTGCACGATCTCCGCCGGGTCGAGTGTCACCGCCGGCGTGACCGGTCGCAGGAACCGGTCGACCTGGTCGAACCGGGCCCAGGGCAGGACCGCCCAGCAGCAGCCGGCCATGGTCAGCGGGGTGAACTCGGCCACCCATCGGCGCGAATCGGCGGCCCGCACCCAGAGCAGGTAGCGACCGGTCGGACCGCGATCGAGTCGCACGCCCAGTCCGATCGAGTCCGAGCCCCGGGCCCGCTCCCCGATGGTCGGATCGGTCGGGCCCAGCGCCGAGACGAATCCACCGTTGTTGTCGGTGGTGACGACACCGGAGAAGGCCAGGAAACCGGCGTCCCATCCGACGCGACTGGCACTCACGCCGCCCATGACCGAATCGTCGACGGTCGTCCAGCCCGTCGTCGATGCCGGATCGGTGAAGCGGTAGAGCACGACCTCGCGAGTCGCGTCCGGGTCGGCAGGGGTCGGGAGGACATCTTCGGGAACGGTGGTGGTCGGCGACTCGGGTGCCGCCGGGTCGGCTGAATCCGGCGAACCGCATCCCGATGCGGCAGTGGCCGACAGTCCGAGAGCGACGATGGCGACGAGTGCGGGTCGGAGCGAGCGACCCATCAGCCGTCACCCCGTTTCCGGGCTCGACCCATGGCGATGTCCGCCTCTCGTTTCGCTTCCTTCTCGGCGATGGCATGGCGCTTGTCGCCCTTGGTGCGGCCCTTGGCCAGTCCCAGTTCGAGCTTGGCCCGACCGTTGGAGAAGTACAGCGACAGTGGCACGATCGACAGCCGCTCCAGATCGACGCGCATCCGCCACTTGTCGATCTGCTCACGGTGGAGCAGCAACTTGCGTGGACGATCGGGGTCGACGGCATCGTGCGAGCCGGTCGTGCCCCACGGCGCGATGTGCATCCCGAGCAACCAGGCCTCGCCCCGGTCGAAGCGGGCGAACGCCTCGCGCAACTGCACCTGCGCGGCTCGCAACGACTTCACCTCCGATCCGCGCAGGACCAACCCGGCCTCGACGGTGTCGAGGATCGAGTAGTCGTGTCGAGCCGTGCGGTTGGAGGCGACGACCTTGCGGGCGCCCGAGTCGTCCTTGGTGGCCATGGATCGCCGCTCGTCAGCCCCCGAGGGCCGGCGCATCCGGATCGGGGATCCGACACCCACCGTCCACGTCGAGGACACGGTTGAGTCGGCCCTGCGACACCCACATGCCGACGCAGAGGCCCAGTTCGACGATCTCGGCGTCGGTGAAGGCGCTGCGCAGTCGCGTCCAGAAACCGTCGTCCATCGAGAGGTGATCGAGGGCGAACCGTTCGGCGAACTCGGCGGCCAGCACCTCACGCTCGGTGAAGCCGGTCCACGTCGCATCGCCGATGTGGGCGTAGAACTCCTCGTCGATCGTGTCGGCCTCGGCTGCCCGGGCTTCGACGTCACGGGCCGAACGCCAGCCCAGACACAACTGGCAGTCGTTGATCTGGGCGATGCGCACCCGGGCGGCCTCGAACTCGCGCAGGGGCAGCGTCGACTGGCTGTAGAC
>VERC01000070.1 GCA_018882825.1 Acidimicrobiia bacterium
GCCAAGGAGGGCGCAGTCGCCACGGCCGCGCCCGCCGCAGCCATGGCCGGCGGCGGTGCGGTGGCCACCGCCGCACCACCCCCGGCGGCGACTGGCCCGGATGGACACACGCAGAGGCTCCTCACCGTCGTGCGCGCCGGTTCGATCCAGGACGTGAAGTCGACCCCGGTCGACAAGGTCCACACCTGGCCGCACCTGCTGGCGGTGGAGTTCGTCGCTGCGCTGGCCATCACCCTGTTCACGCTGATCTTCTCGATCTTCGTGAATGCGCCACTGCTGGAGTTGGCCAACATCAACAAGACGCCGAACCCGTCGAAGGCCCCGTGGTACTTCCTCGGTCTGCAGGAACTGCTCACCATGTTCCATCCGATGGTCGCCGGCGTCACCATTCCCGGCATGGGCATCTTCCTGCTCATCCTCGCCCCGTACATCGACCGCAACCCGTCGAACAAGCCCGAGGACCGCAAGTTCGCGATCTCGTTGTTCACGGTGCAGATGATGTTCTGGGCCGTGCTCGTCATCATCGGTTCGTTCTTCCGTGGTCCCGGTTTCAACTTCGTGGCGCCGTGGACCGGCGGTCTGTTCTTCGAGTTGTGATGGTCGGACTGGAGATCTGCTCATGAATCCCCTCGTCATCGTCATCCCGGTCGTCGTCGTGCTCGCCGGCGTCGTGCTGTTCGCCTCCTCGCGGCGTCGCGACACGGGTGGCGCCACCGGTGCCCTGGCCCGGGAGACCATCAAGCGCGACAAGTCCTCGGCCCCACTCGAGGAGGAGCGCGAACTCGTCAGCGTCTCGGGTCGTCAGGTGGAGGCCTCGGCCGCCATCGAACGCCGCCCGGCGCCGCCGGCGGTGAAGTCGGATTCGGTGGCCGAATTCGTCCCGCCCGATCCCGACGTGGTCGGCATCTCCCGACGCAAGTTCTTCAACCGGGCGATCATCGTGGTGATGCTCCTCGGCATCTCCGGTTTCGGTGCTGCGGTCCTCGCCTTCCTGTGGCCCATGCCCAAGGGTGGCTTCGGTTCGAAGATCCGGGTCGGCAACGTCAACGACGTGCTGGGCAAGATCAGCGCCAACAAGGGGTTCCTCTACTCGGGTGAGGGCCGCATGTGGATGACGGCCTACCCGAAGTCGTCGATCGACAAGGCCAAGGCCGTCTACCCGGCCGCCGTGCTGCCGTCGATGGAGGCCGGTGTGGTGGTGCTGTACCAGAAGTGCCCGCACCTCGGCTGCCGCGTCCCCTCCTGCCAGACCTCGCAGTGGTTCGAATGCCCGTGTCACGGTTCGCAGTACAACCAGGCCGGCGAGAAGAAGGGCGGTCCGGCTCCACGCGGCATGGATCGCTTCGCCACCAGCGTGGCCGGCGGCGTGCTGACGGTCGACACCGGTCAGATCGTCCAGGGTCCACCGATCGGCACCAACACCACCGGCCAGGAGGCCGAGGGTCCGCACTGCGTGGGTGGAGGAAGCCACAGTGGTTGACACCTTGCTGCTCGCCAGCGCGCAGAAGACCATCGGCTACGTCATCGCCGTCATCCTGCTCGTCGCCTTCGTGGTGGCGATCCTCGTCAACATCCGCCGCTCCCGGCCCGAGATCGGCTCCGAGATCGAACTGGCGCCCAACCGGAAGCCCGGGATGGACGACGAGGAACTCGAGACCAAGAAGCTCGACCGCACCCTCGGACTCGGTCTGGTGGCCCTCGCCGCCATCGCACTGGCCCTTCCCCTCTACTGGCTGGCCGAGCCGGGCCGCCAGGAGGGAATGGTCGATCGCTTCGAGGAGATCGCCATCAACCGGGGCGAGGAGCTCTATGTCAACGGTGCCCAGTGCGCCGGGTGCCACGGGCCTCTCGGCATCGGAGGTGTGGCGTCGTACACCCTCACCAATCCGGAGACGGGCGCCTACGTCGATCAGGTGCAGTGGAAGGCCCCGGCCCTCGACACCGTGATGTACCGCTACACGCCCGATCAGGTGAAGTACATCCTCAACTACGGCCGTGGGTACTCGCCGATGCCGGCGTGGGGCGCTCCCGGTGGCGGTCCGCTGACCGAGCAGGAGATCGACGAGATCATCGCCTACCTGGTGTCGATCCAGTTGCCGGCCGCCGAGTCCCAGGCTGCGGTCCAGAAGCAGCTCGACATCTCCTGCGCCGCCGACGCCAAGGGCAACTGCACCGTCCCGGGCGGCAAGTACGCCACCCTCGGGGAAGCGGTCTTCAACCTCGGTTACTCCGACGGATTCGCCGGCGGTGCCTATTCCTGCGGTCGTTGCCACACCCCGGGATGGTCGTTCGGACGGGCCGGGAAGGCCGGGGGTGGCGCCATGGGCCCGAACCTCACCGGTGGATCGGAACTCAAGCAGTTCCCCCTGGCCTCGCAGCAGGAGTCGTTCGTCTCGGCCTACCCCAAGGCGGGAACCGCCTACGGCACCTTCGGGTGGTCCAGCGGACGCATGGGCAGCTTCGGCACCAATCCCAACGCCACCGATCCCAAGACGGCGATCATGAGTCCCGAGCAGGTCATGCTCACCCCGGCCCAGATCGCCGCCGTCGTCGCCTATGAGCGGAGCCTCTGATGCAGCACATGCACCTGTTCGCCGGTCTGGCCTGGAACCCGGGGATCCGGGGCATCCTCGTGGTGCTGGTCGGTGTCGTCGTCCTGTGCGGTTCGGTGTACCTGCTCCTCGGCACCAACCTCGGCGCCCGACTCGGACTGCTGGTGGCCCTCACCGGACTGTTCGGCTGGCTCGTGATCCTCACGCTCATCTGGTGGCTCACCCCGCCGGCCATCGGGCCGCGCGGCAACCCGGCCAGTTGGAAACCCGTGGAGGTGTACATCAACGGGGGTGGCGACGCCGCGAAGACCGAGCCACTCGAGAGACTCGTGGCCCCCAGTTCACTGCCGTCCTCGTCCCGGATACTCGCCGCCAACCCGCAGTTGGCCGAGGAGTACCCCAACGGCTTCACGCTGTCGGATCTCAAGGGCTCCCACGCCGACATCGTCGAGCAGTACCTCCCCGCCGACTCGCTCGACGGCTGGAAGCTCGTGAGCACGGCCAATGCCGGTGAGGCCCAGACGGCGGCCGATGCGGCCCTGGTGGCGTCCGGCCTGTTCCAGACCAATGGTGAGTACAAGAAGCTCGACGTGTGGCAGTTCGGCGGCAAGCCGACCCTCGCGGACGACTGCCCGGACGGCGGCAGCCTCTGTCGGGCCTGGCATCGTGTCTCCTCGGCCTTCGAGATCAAGAACCCACCTCACTTCGCCGTCGTGCAGGTGCAGCGAGTGGTGCCGCAGGCCACCGTTCCGGGGCAGGCCCCGCCGATCCCCAAGGTCGATCCTGCGCAGCCCGTGATCTCGGTCGTCCTCATCCGTGACATCGGCAACGAGCGCGTCATCCCGTTCCTCTACTTCGTCATCAGCCTCTCGCTGTTCGTGCTCTTCGCCTGGGCGTTGCACTCGCGGGACAAGACGCTGATGAAGAACAGGGAACTCGCGGCATCGAAGGGCGACTGATCCGTGGGTCAGTACCTTCCCATCTTCGCGATGCTCGTCCTGGCGATCGTGTTCGCCGTGGTGAGCCGGGTCGTGTCGAAGCTCATGGCCCCCAATCGACCGTCGGCGGCCAAGTCGGCGCCCTACGAGTGCGGCATCGTCCCGACCGATGAGCCCACCGACCGGTTCCCGGTGAAGTTCTTCCTCGTGGCGATGATCTTCATCGTGTTCGACGTCGAGGTGATGTTCCTCTTCCCGTTCTCGATCATCTTCCGCGAGCTGGGTGGGTTCGGCATCGCGGCCATCGTCATCTTCACCGCCGCGGTGTTCGAGTCGTTCGTGTTCCTGATCGGCAACGGTGCGCTCGACTGGGGACCGATCAAGCGTCTGCGGGCCTCGGAGATCGTCTCGCCGTCCCGTACCTCCACCAGCACCATCCGGCGCGTCGGTCTCGAGGGCCGGCCCCGGAGCGAGGCGGCCTGAGATGTCGAACGAGACCCATGCCACCGGTGGCTTCCTCGAGTCGGGGCTCGAGGGACTCCAACACAACTTCCTGACCGGTTCGCTGGAGTACCTGGTCAAGTGGGCGCGGCGCCACAGTGTCATGCCCGCCACCTTCGGCCTCGCCTGCTGCGCCATCGAGATGATGGCGGCGGGTGGCCCGCACTACGACCTGGCCCGTTACGGCATGGAGGTGTTCCGCGCTTCGCCGCGCCAGGCCGACCTCATGATCGTCGCCGGCCGGGTGTCGCAGAAGATGGCCCCGGTGCTGCGCCAGATCTACGACCAGATGATGGAGCCCAAGTGGGTCATCTCCATGGGCGTGTGCGCTTCGTCGGGTGGCATGTTCAACAACTACGCCATCGTCCAGGGCGTGGACCAGATCGTGCCCGTCGATGTGTACGCGCCGGGCTGCCCGCCGTCGCCCGAGACGCTGATGCACGCCATCCTCACCCTCCACCACAAGATCGAGCACGGCGAATTGATGCGCCGTCCCGGGGAGGGCGCCGGCATCGTCATCGAACAACTGGGTGTCGACGGACCGGTCCCGGTTTCGCTGGGTCGGAGCTGACGTGAGCGAGGAGATCGTGGTCGACGGGGCCGACGCCCCGGCCGAAGAGGCTGCCGTCGTGACCGAGACCCTCTTCGGTGTACCTGTCGTCCACTCGGTCGGACAGGTGGTGCTGCACCCCACACGTGACGAGTACCCGGCGCTGCTGCGTCGGCTCCACGAGGACGGTTTCCATTCCGCCGTCGACCTGTGCGGCGTCGACTTCCTCACCCACCCCGGGCGCGACCTGCCCGCAGACAGCACGCCCGAGAGGTTCGAGGTCGTCGTCAACCTGATCAACCACCGGTCGCGGTCACGGGTGCGTCTGCGGGTGCAGGTTCCCGAATCCGACCCCGTCATGTCCTCGGCCACAGGGCTGTACCCCGGACTCGACGCTCCGGAGCGGGAGACCTTCGACATGCTCGGCATCGTCTTCGACGGTCACCCCGATCTCACCCGGATCCTCATGCCCGAGGACTGGGTCGGCCATCCGCTGCGCAAGGACTACGACATCGGTCGCATCCCCGTGCAGTTCAAGGAAGCGCCGGCGGTGCGGCGATGACCGTGACCCACGATCCGGCTGCGGCCCGCACCGACGAGGGCGCGCAGGAACTCGGTTCGCGCGACATCGTCTCGGCCATCGAGCGTCTGCACGAGTTGGGCGCCGTCCTGCGCCTCTCGGAGGCTGGCGCGCTCGAGGCGGAGCGCGACCGCACTCCCGACGACGAGACGATGATCATCAACATGGGTCCGCAGCATCCGTCGACCCATGGCGTGCTCCGTCTGATGCTCGAGTTGCAGGGTGAGACCGTTCTGCGGTGCAAGCCCGTCATCGGGTACCTGCACACCGGCATGGAGAAGACCGGTGAGCAGTTGTCGTACCTGCAGGGTCCGACCAACGTCACCCGTATGGACTACGCCTCGCCGCTGTTCACCGAGCTCGCGTTCTCCATGACGGTCGAGCAACTCCTGGGCATCGAGGTCCCCGAGCGGGCGGTGTGGATCCGCATGCTCATGACAGAGATGAACCGCATCTCCTCGCACCTGTTGTTCATGGCCACCAACGGCATGGACCTCGGAGCCGTGTCGATGATGCTCTACGGCTGGCGCGAGCGCGAGGAGACGCTGCGGTTCCTGCAGGAGGTGACCGGCCTGCGCATGAACCACAACTACATCCGTCCCGGCGGTGTCGCCGCCGATCTCCCCGATGGTTGGCGCGACGGCGTGCTGCGTCTGCTCGACATGCTCCCCGGTCGTCTGGCCGAGTACGACACACTGCTCAACGGACAACCGATCTGGCGTGAGCGGCTCCAGGGCGTGGGTGTCATCACCACCGAGGAGTGCCTCGCCCTCGGGGTCACCGGACCGATCCTCCGCTCGACCGGGTACTCGTGGGATCTGCGCCGCGACATGCCGTATCTCGCCTACGACGAGGTCGAGTTCGACGTGGTGGTGGGCTCGTACGGTGACGCCTTCGACCGGTACGCCATCCGGCTGGCCGAGATCCACGAGTCGATGCGCATCGTGCGGCAGTGTCTCGAGCGCATGCCCGCCGGCGACTACCGGATCCAGGACAAGAAGGTCACCCCGCCGCCGCGGGCCCGCATCGACGAGTCGATGGAGGCGTTGATCCATCACTTCAAGATCTTCACCGAGGGCTTCAAGGTCCCCGAGGGTGAGGCCTACGTGGCCATCGAATCACCCCGCGGAGAACTCGGCTGCTACATCGTCAGCGATGGCTCGGCCAACCCCTACCGGATGCACGTCCGGGCTCCGAGTTTCATCAACCTCCAGAGCCTCCCGCATCTGATGCACGGCGGTCTCGTCGCCGATGCGGTGGCCATCATCTCGTCGGTCGACCCCATCCTCGGGGAGGTCGATCGCTGATGGCCCGCCTGTCGGACGCCAACGTCGCCGTGGCCCACGAGGTCATAGGCCGCTACCCCCGGCCCAAGTCGGCCCTCATCCCGTTGTTGCACCTGGCCCAGGAACAGGACGGTCATCTCACCGACGAGGCCATGGAGCACATCGCGGAACTGGTGGGCGTGACGCCGGCCGAAGTGCTGGGCACGGCGTCGTTCTACGAGATGTTCAAGCGCGAGCCGGTCGGTCGGTACATGGTCAACGTGTGCACGAACATCTCCTGTCAGTTGCTCGGCGGCGAGGAGTTGCTGGCCCACGCCGAGCGCACCTTGGGGATCAGGCCCGGCCAGACCACCGCCGACGGATTGTTCACGCTCGAGGACGTCGAGTGCATCGCCGCCTGCACCGAGGCCCCGTGCCTGCAGGTCAACTACCGCTACGAGAACCGGGTGTCGACCCGGGCCTTCGACGCCCTGATCGACGATCTCCGCTCCGGTCGGCGCGACGACATCCCGCCGCACGGCACGCTGGCCACGATCCGTCAGCACATCCCCGACGACCGTCGGGCCGGAGTGGTCGTGCCCTCCGACGACGCCCGACCGGTGTGGATGACCGAGGGAGAACGGTCATGACCGGCACCATCCCGAAGATCGTCACCTCACGATGGGACACCCCCGACTCGTGGACACTCCCCGTGTACGAGGCCACGGGCGGGTACCGGTCCCTGCGCAAGGCGCTGACCATGGGCCCACAGGCCGTCGCCGACGAGGTGCGCGAGGCCAGTGTCCTCGGACGCGGCGGCGCCGGGTTCCCGGCCGGGGTGAAGTGGACCCTGGCCCCGGCCGACGTGTGGCCCCGCTATCTGGTGGTCAACGGTGACGAATCCGAACCCGGCACCTACAAGGACCGCATCCTCCTCGAGCGCGACCCGCACCAGTTGATCGAGGGCGTGCTGCTGGCCTCCTACGCCATCGGCGTCGGCCAGGCATTCATCTACATCCGCGGTGAGATGGCGCTGGCCCAGGAGCGCATGGCCGCCGCCCTCAACGAGGCCTACGCCGCGGGCTACGTGGGTCAGCGGATCTGCGGTTCCGACTTCTCCCTCGACATCGTCATGAGTTGGGGTGCCGGTGCCTACATCGTGGGGGAGGAGACGGCGCTCATCGAGTCGCTGGAGGGCAACCGCGGGATGCCGCGGCTCAAGCCCCCGTTCTTCCCCGCGGCCAAGGGGCTGTACATGCAGCCCACGATCGTCAACAACGTGGAGACGTTGTCCAACCTGCCGTGGCTCATCGAGAACGGTGCCGCGGCCTACTCGGCACTGGGGGCAGAGACGTCCCGGGGCACGCGGCTGTTCACCGTGTCGGGCCACGTCCGCAACCCGGGCGTGTTCGAAGTCGAGTTCGGCACCACCACCTTCCGTCAGTTGATCGAGGACCACGCCGGCGGTCTGCGCGAGGGCCGTTCGCTCAAGGCGTTCATCCCCGGCGGCGCCTCGGCACCGTGGTTCTTCGAGGAGCATCTCGATCTGCCGCTCGAGAAGGTGACGGTCGATCGGGCCGGTTCCATGCTCGGATCGGGTGCCGTCGTGGTCATGGACGACACCACCGACGTGGTGGCCGCCTGCCTGCGACTCGTGCGTTTCTTCGCCCGCGAGTCCTGCGGGAAGTGCACGCCGTGCCGCGAGGGAACCGACTGGCTGGAGAAGATCCTCCGCCGGATCGACGACGGTCACGGCCGACCCACCGATCTCGAACTGCTCATGGACGTCAGTGACAACATCTCGCCCGGGCTGGTGTGGCCTCCCAAGCAGACGACGATCTGTCCTCTCGGACCGTCGGCCACCGCGCCGATCGCCTCGGCCATGACGCGATTCCGGTCCGAGTTCGAGGAGCGGATCGCCGCCGCCGAGCGGAACCGCCACGCGGTGCCCGTCGAGTTGACGAAGGCGACGAGCCATGCCTGATCCCGAAGTGGTCGTCGACGGCGTGCCCGTGGAGATCGACGGTGTCGAGGTGATGGCCCGCCGGGGCGAACTCCTCATCGACGCCGCCGAGCGCTCCGGCACCTACATCCCGCGGTTCTGCTATCACGAGCGCATGCGACCGGTGGGCATGTGTCGCATGTGTCTCGTCGAGGTCGACACCGGTCGCGGCCCGGCCCTGCAGCCCAGTTGCATGATCGAGTGCACGCCGGGCATGAAGGTCGACACCGAGTCCGAACTCACCAAGAAGGCGCAGGACGGCGTCCTCGAGTTCCTCCTCGCCAATCACCCCCTCGACTGCCCGGTGTGCGACAAGGGTGGCGAGTGCCCACTCCAGGACCAGACGATGGCCTATGGACCGGGCGAGTCGCGGTTCGTCGAGGAGAAGCGGCACAAGGAGAAGCCGATCCCGGTCTCCGATCTCGTCCTGCTCGATCGCGAACGGTGCATCCTGTGCGATCGGTGCACGCGTTTCGCCAAGGAGGTGGCCGGCGACCCGCTGATCCACTTCGTGCAGCGCGGCAACGACACCGAGATCAACACGTTCCCCGAGCAGCCCTTCGCCTCGTACTTCAGTGGCAACGTCGTGCAGATCTGTCCGGTGGGGGCGCTCACGGCGTCGACCTACCGGTTCAAGGCCCGACCCTGGGACCTCGAGACCACCGAGTCGACCTGCCAGGGGTGCTCGGTCGGTTGTCGGATCTCCATCGACTCGTCACGCGATCAGGTGCAGCGATTCAACGGTGTCGACATCGATCCGGTGAACTGGGGCTGGTTGTGCGACAAGGGCCGCTTCGGCAGTGGCGCACTGCTCTCCGACGACCGCCTCACCGAACCTCTGGTGCGCGTCGGTACCGAACTGCGATCGGCCCGTTGGTCCGATGCCCTCGGACGAGCCGCCGACGCACTGCGCGCCGCAGCCCCTGCGTCGATCGGTGTGATCGGTGGCGCCCGCCTCACCAACGAGGACGCCTACGCATGGGCGAAGTTGTTCAAGGGTGTGCTGCGCACCGACAACGTCGACGCGCAACTGGGTGACGGTCTGCCCGCCGAGGTCGTGCTGGGTCTGCCCCGGGCCACCATCGATGAGGTCTGCGCGCCGGGTGGGACGGTGTTGCTGCTCGGACCCGATGCCAAGGAGGAACTGCCCGTCCTGTTCCTGCGCCTGCGTCATGCGGCCGAGAACGATCGGGTCTCGTTGATCGAGGTGGCGCCCCGCACCACCGGGCTCACTTCGTTGTGTCGGGCGTCGGTGCAGCCCCGTCCGGGCGAGATCGTCGATGTCGTGCGCGCCATCTGCGGTGACGCCGTCATCGACCGCGAGATCGGTGGGGTCGAGGCCACCCGTCTCGAGGCGGCCCGCGCCCTGCTGGCTTCGGCCCGCGGCCCGATCACCGTCGTGGTGGGTCGCGCCTCGGTGGCCGAATCGGCCGCCCTGCAGTCGGCGGCGGCCTCGGCCGTGCTGGCGGCTCGACCCGATGCCCGGTTCCTGCCGGCGCTGCGTCGGGCCAACGTGCAC
>VERC01000071.1 GCA_018882825.1 Acidimicrobiia bacterium
CATCGGGTTCGATGAGGATCCGGGTGGCGGTGGGCTCGGCCGCTCGAACTCGGGCCTCGACCTCGTCGATGACGTCCGCCAACTCGGCCATCGTCAGGTCGGCATCGAACTGCACCTTGGCCGCCACCAGGACCTCTTCGGGCCCGAGGTGCTGGGTGCGCAACGAGATGAGGGTGTCCACCCGGGGCGACCCGCCCACGGCGGCGGCGATCCGGGCCTCGGCCTCCGGCGTGGCCGACTCACCGATCAACAGGCTCTTCATCTCGACGGCCAGCACGGCGGCGATCACCCCGAGCAGCGCGCCGATCACGATCGAGCCGACCCCGTCGAACACACCGTTGCCGGTCACGACGGCGACCACGATGGCGATCAGCGCCAGGACGAGTCCGATGAGTGCGCCGATGTCCTCGAGCAGCACCACCGGCAGTTCCGGGTTGCGGGAGCGACGGATGAATCCCCACCACGTGCCCTCGCCCTTCAACGGACGCGACTCGCGCACGGCGGTGCGGAAGGAGTTCGCCTCCAGCAGGATCGACACCGCCAGGATCCCGATCGCCCACGGGGCGGAATCGATCGGATGGGGGTGGAGCACCTTCTCGATCCCCTCGTAGACGGCGAACAGGGCGCCGAGTGAGAACAGGATGATGGCCACCACGAAGGCCCAGAAGAACCGCTCACGACCATGGCCGAACTGGTGCAGACGGGTGGCGGGACGGCGAGACCGCCGACCGCCGAGCAGCAGCAACACCTGATTGCCGGTATCGGCGATCGAGTGCACCGACTCGGCCAGCAGCGAGCTCGATCGGGTGACGAGGAATCCGGCGAACTTGGCCACGGCGATGCCCAGGTTGGCGAGCATGGCGGCGACGATCGCCCGAGTGGATGCCTCCGTCGACACGGGGGTGTTCTATCCCACTCCGGTGGGGTGCCCCGGAGGGCCGATCGGACGACGGACATCGGCGAACGTCGGCCCGGTGTGCTGTGCGAGACTCGATCGAGTGAGCACCCGGAAATTCACCACCACCGATGGGTTCGTCGTCGTCGACCTCGACGACGCCCCGATCTCGTTCGGGGTCGTGCGCTCGGCACCCAAGGTCCTCGTCGACGGAGCCCGATGGTTGGCCCGCTCGACCTCGTACCAGTTCGCCGCCTTCGGTGTGCGCGCGTCCGGGGCATCCGGCGCCGTCAACGCCGCCGCCGACGCCAAGGCCGAGGCCATCGCCGCCGCCGTCGCCGAACTCTCGGGTGACGCGTGGTCGACCGTGCACCTCACCGCCGGTCGGGGCATCTCGGCCGCCGACGTCTCGGCCCTGCGAGAGAGTGACCCTCGCCCGGCCGACTGGTTCGACCGGCGCGATGCGTCGTTGGTGGCAGGACTGTTGGCCGCCGCCGAGCGCGCCACGGGGGGGCTGGCCGGCACCACCGTGGCCGTCGAGCAGTTCGATGCCGCCACCGGTGCCCTCGTCGCCGCGCTGGACGGGGCGGGCGCCACCGTCGTCGAGATCGACGAGTCGCTCGGTGCCGACGCGGTGCTGCACACCGACGCCGCCGTCCTCTTCATCGGGTCGAAGGTCGGGCTGTTGGGTGATCACCTCGTGTCCCATGTACGTGCCCGGTGCATCGTGCCCACCGGACCCATGCCGGTGACCACCAAGGCGCTGGCCGGGTTGGGTCGGGCCGGTGTCGTCGTGCTGCCGGATTTCGTGACCACGGCCGGACCGTTGGCCTCGTGGCCGGGCGAGGGACCCGATCGCGATCCGGCCGCCCTCGTCGCCGATCGACTGGCATCGGTCCTCGACCACCCGAAGGGACCGTTGGTCGGCGCCTGCGAGGAGGCCGAGGCCTTCCTCGCCTCGTGGACGACCGTGCCCTTCGGTCGTCCCATCGCCTGAGGTGGCCGATTCGACCGCGGTCGTCTGGTTCCGGCGCGATCTCCGACTCGACGACAATCCGGCGTGGGCCCGCGCCACCTCCGAGCACGATCGCGTCGTCGCCCTGTTCGTCATCGACCCGACGCTGTTCGGCGCGGCAACCCCGCGTCGGACCGATCGGATGCTCGGCGACCTGCGTGCGCTCGACGAGCGACTGGCCACCGTCGGTGGTCGACTCAAGGTTCGGACCGGCGATCCTCGGCGCATCGTCGTCGACGAGGCGCGCGCGGCGTCTGCGGTGACCGTCCTCGCCAATGCCGATGTGACGCCCTACGCGGCGGGGCGTGACGCAGCGGTGGCCGATGCGCTGTCGTCCGCCGGGATCGAGTGGTCGACCGAGTGGGGAACACTCGTGCACGAACCCGGTCGCGTCCGCACCGCGGCGGGCACCCTGTCGCAGGTGTTCACGCCGTTCCACCGGACATGGGCACGCACCTCGTGGAACGCCTGGCCCCTGCCCGGTGACGCGGCGGTGGCCGACGATCCCGGTGACGGGGTGCCAGCGCCCGCCGGTCCCTACCCCTCGCTGCGTCCGCTGGCCGGTGACGAGGCCCGACCCGGTGAGGAGGGCGCGTTGGCCCGCCTGGAGGCGGCCGCGGCCCGGGCCGACGCCTACCCGGACGAGCGGGATCTGCCCGCGATCGTGGGCACCACCGAGCTCAGCATCGACCTGCGCTTCGGGACGTTGTCGCCCCGCACCGTGGCCATGGTGGTCGGAGACGCCACCCCCGGTCGTGCGGCGGTGGTGCGGCAACTGGCGTGGCGCGACTGGTACGCGCACCTGCTGTTCGAGCGTCCGGAGCTGGTCGATGCGCCGATGAAGGCCCGGTACTCGCGTCTTGCCTGGCGCGACGACGAGGCCGGCTTCGTGGCCTGGCGCACCGGTCGCACGGGCTATCCGTTCGTCGATGCCGGCATCCGTCAACTGCTGGCCACCGGGTGGATGCACAACCGCGTGCGGATGGTCGTCGCCTCCTTCCTCGTCAAGAATCTCCTGATCGACTGGCGGCGCGGTGAACGCTGGTTCCGACACGTCCTGCTCGATGCCGATGTCGCCCAGAACGTCGGCAACTGGCAGTGGGTGGCCGGCACCGGCCCCGACGCGTCGCCCTACAACCGCGTGTTCAATCCCGTCCTGCAGGGTCGACGGTTCGATCCCGACGGTGAGTACGTGCGGCGATGGGTGCCCGAACTGGCGGGCATCGCCGGCGATGCCGTCCACCAGCCGTGGGAGATCGGACCTCTGGAACTGGCGGCGGCCGGTGTCGAACTCGGTGTCGACTACCCGGCACCGATCGTCGATCTCGGCGAGAGTCGGGCCCGCGTCCTCGCCGCCTACGCCGCAGCCCGGGACTGATGACCGCCGGCCCGGCAAGGGTCGCGACCACCGGCCATAGGCTTCGTCCGTGAGCGAGGAGCGCGAGGACGAGGCACCGACCGGTGCCGATCCGCGTCCGTCCGGACGTCTCGCCGGCCGTTGCGTCGTGGTCACTCGGCCCCGACACCAGTCGTCCCGATTGGCCGAGCGACTCGAGCTCGAAGGTGCGATCGCCGTCGTCGTGCCCACCATCGAGATCGTCGATCCCGACGACGGTGGTGTGGCCCTGCGTGCCGCGGTGGCCGAACTCGACACCTACGACTGGATCGCGGTGACCTCGCCCAACGGGGCGCGACGGTTCTGCGCCGCACTCGACGGGAGTGGCCTGGGTGGCGCCCGTCTGGCCGTGATCGGTCCGGGCACGGCGGCGGAGTTCGTCCGTCATCACCTCGCCCCCGACCTGGTGCCCGACCGGTTCGTGGCCGAGTCGCTGCTGGAGGCCTTCCCGGCGCCCGGCCCCGACGATCGCGGCCGTGTTCTGTTGGCCCGGGCCGCGGCCGCCCGCGATGTCCTGCCCGATGGTCTGCGCTCCATGGGATGGCAGGTCGATGTCGTCGACGCCTACCGGAACGTCCCGGTCGTGCCCGATGCGCAGGCGCGCCGGCGTGTGGCCGACGCCGACATCGTCACGTTCACCTCGGCGTCGGCCGTCGACAACTGGGTGGCCTCGTTCGGGACCGACGGCTGCCCGCCGATCGTGGCCTGCATCGGTCCCGTCACCGCCGAGGCGGCCTCGGCCGCCGGTCTGCGCGTCGACATCGTTCCCGTCGACCACACCATCGACGGACTCGTCGACGCCATCGTCGCTCATATCGCAGGTCGGGCGACCGATTCGGTGGCCCATGACACGGTGCCTAGGCTCGCATACCCATGAGCTTCCCCCAGCGCCGTCTCCGCCGTCTGCGTCGCACCGAGGCGATGCGTCGTCTCGTGGCCGAGACCCGACTCTCGGTCGACGATCTGGTGGCCCCGTTGTTCGTGCGGGAGGGCATCGACGACCCGCAGCCGATCGCCTCCATCCCGGGCGTGGTGCAGCACACCCTCGGCTCGTTGCGCGACGAGGTCCGGGTCCTGCGCGATCTCGGTGTGCCCGGGGTGATCCTTTTCGGTGTGCCGCGTCACAAGGATCCCGAGGGTTCGGGCGCGTGGGATCCCGACGGCATCGTGCAGGTGGCGCTGCGCGACCTGCGTGACACGTTCGGTGACGAGGTGGTGCTGTGCGCCGATCTCTGTCTCGACGAGTACACGTCGCACGGTCATTGCGGTGTGCTCGACGACCGCGGTGAGGTCGACAACGACGCCACGCTCGATCTCTATGCGCGGGTGGCGCTGGCCCAGGCCGAGGCCGGCGCCGACATCGTGGCGCCGTCGGGGATGATGGACGGTGCCGTGGCCGCCATCCGTGACGCGCTCGACGAGGACGCCTTCACCTCGACATCGATCATGGCCTATTCGGCCAAGTACGCCTCGGCCCTCTACGGGCCGTTCCGCGACGCCGTCGATGTCACCATCGCCGGTGGCGGTGATCGTCGTGGCTACCAGCAGGACCCGGCCAACGCCCGCGAGTCGATGGAGGAGATCCGCTTCGACGTCATGGAGGGGGCCGACATCGTCATGGTCAAGCCGGCGATGACCAATCTCGACATCGTGGCCCGGGCCCGTGCCGAACTCGATCTGCCGATCGCCGCTTACCACGTGTCCGGGGAGTACGCCATGGTCCGCGCGGCCGCAGAACGGGGCTGGATCGACGGTACGGCGGTGGCACTCGAGCAGTTGCTGTCGGTGCGGAGGGCGGGGGCCGACCTCGTGCTCACCTACTTCGCCCGCGAGATCGCCGAGGTCCTGGGCGGTGGTCGATCGGCATGACCGACACCAACCACTCCCTGTTCGCCCGCGGACAACGGGTCATCCCCGGCGGGGTGAACTCGCCGGTGCGTGCCTTCCGTTCGGTCGGTGGCACTCCGTACTTCGTCGCCCGCGGCGAGGGCGCCCGCGTCACCGATGTCGAGGGACGCACGTTCATCGATCTCGTGCAGAGCTACGGCGCGGTGATCGCCGGTCACGCGCATCCGCGCCTGGTGGAGGCGATCCGCGCCGCTGCGGCCGACGGCACGTCGTTCGGCGCGCCGACGCCACGCGAGGTGCTCCTGGCCGAGGCGATCGCCGAACGGGTGCCGTCCTGCGAGAAGGTGCGGATGGTCAACAGCGGGACCGAGGCGACGATGAGCGTCATCCGCGTGGCCCGCGGTGCGACCGGTCGATCCCGGATCCTCAAGTTCGCCGGCAATTACCACGGACACAGCGACGGTCTGCTGGTGGCCGGTGGCACGGCCATGGCCTCGCTGGGCATCCCGGCCAGTGCCGGCGTCACCCCGAGTGCCGTGGCCGACACCGTCGTCGCGCCCTACAACGTGGTGCCGAGACTCACCGAGTCGTTCGCCGCGGTGATCGTCGAACCCATCGCCGCCAACATGGGTCTGGTGGCGCCGCAGCCCGGTTTCCTCGAGGGTCTGCGGGCCGAGTGCGACCGTGTCGGCGCCCTGCTCATCTTCGACGAGGTCATCACCGGCTTCCGGGTGGCCCGAGGTGGCGCCCAGGAACTGTTCGGCGTCCGCCCCGACCTCACCGCCTTCGGCAAGATCATCGGTGGTGGTCTGCCCGTCGGTGCCTTCGGGGGGCGGGCCGAGTTGATGGATGAACTGGCGCCGCTCGGACCGGTGTACCAGGCGGGCACGTTGTCGGGGAATCCCCTGGCCACTGCGGCCGGTCTCGCCGTGCTCGACCTGCTCGACGACGATGCCTACGCGCTCCTGTCGTCACGGGCGGCCCGTCTGGCCGCGTCCTTCGAGTCGGCCTTCTCCTCGGCCGGTCTCACCGCGCTCGTGCCGAGGGTCGCCACCCTCACCGGTCTGTTCTTCGGGGACCCGGCGCCCGTCGACTACGAGTCGGCCTGCGCCACCGACGAGGCGACCTATGCCGCCTTCTTCCACGCCTTGCTGGACGAGGGCGTGGCCATCGCCCCCGGGGCCTACGAGGTGATGTTCTGCGGACTGGCCCACGACGACGACGTCATCCTGGCCATCGATGCGGCGGCCCACTCGGCTGCCGCTGTCGTTGCGAACTCATCGGGCGCCTAGGGCACCGCCCCGGGGTTCACGATCCGGTCGGTGTCGTCCAGTTCGGCTGGATGGTGAGCTTGCCGGCCGGGTCGAGGAGCGGTTGGCCGTCGGGGGTGATGAGTTCGCCGGCCGCGTTCAGCATGGGCTTGCCGTTGGCGTAGGTGATGTCACCCTTGGCGTCCACGGTGACCTTGCCGCCCGAGAGCACCTCCCACTCGTAGCGGACCACGGCCAACAACTGCGCCTGCTTGAGGGCCTTGTCGAAGTTGGGCATGGGGTTGCCGTTCCAACTCAGGGTCTTGTGCTGCCCACCCTCACGAGCCGGATCGCCGTACGGGGTCCCGGCCGGACCGGTGCCGTTCGAACCGAGCCACACGAAGTCGAGCTGCCCGATGATGTCGGGGAACGTCTTGACCAGGTTCCCGTCGTTCATCGGACGGCCGACGCCGCCGCCACCGGCCGAGCCGTGGCAACTGGCACAGTTGGCGGCATAGATGGCCTTGCCCGTCTCCAACTGCGAGGGCGCGCCCGTCGACGCCGGCGAGAGTCCGCCGATGTAGATGACGGCCCACAGGGGCAGGAAGGCCAGCACGGGCATCACCCAGATGGGGATGCGCTTGCGGCGCAGCGCGGCCTCGACGTACGGCGGCGGCGGTTCGACGACGGCCGGGGTGGCGGCGGCGACAGGAGCGGCGGCAGTGGCCGCCGGGGCCGACTCGGTCTCGGATGCCGCCGCCGGCACCGGCGCGCTGGTGGCATCGCCACCGCCGCCCTCGAGGGCGTTCCGCCGATCGCGGGAGCGCTTGAGAAGGTGCTCGGGTACTTCGGTCACGGTTCCTCCGGCGGAAGCGGACGGCGAGGGGCAGGTGATCGGGTGACGACCCGGTCACGGAGCCTCCAACCTAGACGACGCGACGCGCTCCCATGCACGGCACATCCGCGTGCCGGCGCGGTCACCGCCGGTCCGCGCCCGACGCGGTCGTTCGCCACCGGGATGTCCCGACCCCTTCCCGGCGGTGCTAGACAAGGGCAGTCCCGTCGGAGCGACTCCGGTGGGCAGCAGTTCGTCAGTACCCCTTCAGTACGTTCCTCACGGGGAAGGTGCACGGGACCTGTGAGCAGGTGCCGGGTCCGGATCCGTGATCTCGCTCACGCTTGTGCACTCGTTCACGAGGGAGGCCGAACCGGGTGGTTGCGTTCGTCGGATCGCTGCTCGTCCTGATCCTGCTGGCATCGCTCATCGTCCCCATGGCCAAGCGTCGCCCCGTGGGCACGCCGCTCACCTGGGGCGAAGCGATGGTGGCCTCGGTCTACGCGTACTTCCTCATGTTCTGGGCCTACGGCGTGGTTCCTCACCTGTGGCTGACCTGGGCCGACAACGAACTCGGCTGGCGCCCCGACCGGATCCTCTACGGACCGGGCGACATCGTGAAGCCACAGTCCATGGAGGGCTGGTTCCCCTTCACCATCACCTACCAGAGCATCCGCGATCTGATCGCCGTCACCATCTACGTGATCTTCCTGGTGGCGCAGGTGTGGATGTGGATCTGGTGGCAGAACCGGGCCAAGCGGGCCGACGCAGCGGCGACGGCCAAGGCGTCGGTCACCTCCGGGTACGGCCGTCCGCTGGTGCGGAGGGGCTGACATGGCCCGGATCGACGCCAACCCCCCTCATCCGGTCTTCGTCGACGACTACGTCCTGCGCGAGGTCGACGCCGACTGGCTGTCGAAGGCGGTCAAGCCCAAGCAGTTCATCCACATCGACCAGTCGGAGTGCATCACCTGCGAGGGCTGCGTCGACATCTGTCCGTGGAAGTGCATCCACCTGGTGTCCACCTCGGCCATCGAGGAGGCCGAAGGCACCGAACTGCCGGGCACCGATCCCGGCGACCACTCGATCTTCGTGATCGACGACGACGTGTGCACCCGCTGCGCGCTGTGTGTCGATCGCTGCCCCACCGGAGTGATCATCCTCGGCAAGGTCGGCGAGCCGCCCCCCGACGGTGACCCGCACCAGCGCACCCCCACCCACGGCTACGGCTACGGCATGCGCCTCGGCTGAGCCCACCCGACGAACCCCTCACCCCGCGAGCACGGAGCAACTGTCTTGGCCAAGACGATGGAGCGCCCCAACAAGAAGACCCCGCAGCAGCGGGTGACCGAACTCGTCGACAAGACGCAGGGTTCGCAGGCGTGGAACTCGATCTTCCGGCCGGGCTCGGTGTTCCGCAAGGGCTACACCGACAGCCCTCGTAATCGCTCGTACGTGATCATGAACAGCGTGCTGTACCACCTCCACCCGGTGAAGGTGAAGCGCCACGCGGTGAAGGTGTCCTACACGCTGTGTCTCGGCGGTCTCAGCTTCTTCCTGTTCATCCTGCTGACGATCACCGGCATCTTCCTGATGTTCTTCTACCGCCCGACCGCGGCACAGGCCTGGAACGACATCTACACGCTGCAGACCTCGGTGGCCTTCGGTCTGTTGGTTCGGAACATGCATCGATGGGCGGCGCACCTCATGGTGCTCACCGTGTTCCTCCACATGGCCCGCGTCTTCTACCACGGCGCCTACAAGCCACCCCGGGAGTTCAACTGGGTGATCGGCGTGATCCTGCTCACGCTCACCCTCCTGCTCTCCTTCACCGGCTACCTGTTGCCGTGGGATCAGTTGGCACTGTGGGCCGTGACCGTGGGAACCAACATGATGGGGTACACCCCTGTCTTCGGTGACCAGGTGCGCTTCGTGCTGCTCGGCGGCAAGGAGATAGGCACCGACACCCTGTTGCGGTGGTACGTGCTCCACGTGTTGTTCGTTCCGTTCGTGACCGTCATCTTCCTCGCGATCCACTTCTGGCGGGTCCGCAAGGACGGCGGCATCTCGGGACCGTTGTGATCGACGGAAGGATCGGAGAACGATGACCGAGATCCCCGAACACCTGCGCAAGCGAGCCGAGGAGGCCAAGGCCAAGGCCGCGGCCAAGGCCAGCGAGTCGGCACCGGCTGCTCCGGCCGAGTCCGCCCCGGCGGCCGAGGCCGGCGATAGCCGCATCCCTGCCCATCTCCTCGAGCGCTCGAAGGCGGCCAAGGCGGCCAAGGAGGGATCGGTCGCCACGGCCGCGCCCGCAGCCGCCATGGCCGGTGGTGGTGCCGTGGCCACGGCCGCACCACCCCCGGCGGCGACCGGCCCCGACGGTCACACGCAGCGACTCCTCACCGTGGTCCGCGCCGGTTCGATCCAGGACGTGAAGTCGACCCCGGTCGACAAGGTCCACACCTGGCCGCACCTGCTGGC
>VERC01000295.1 GCA_018882825.1 Acidimicrobiia bacterium
TACCCGCACTGTTGTACGCGCTGAAGATCCAGAAGAAGGCAGCCAGCATCGCCGATGTCGACGGGTTGCCCGTCGCCGGCACCTCGATCGATGCCCACGACGAGTTCGCGCGTCTGATCGACGACGAAACCACCGGTGCACTGCTGTTCGCGGTGGTCGACGAGGCGCGCCGTGCCGGGGTCGATCCCGAGACGGCGCTGCGGTCGGTGGCCCTCGCCTTCCGTGACGCGGCCCGACGTGCTGAACTGGGGGGTGCGTCGGGCGGTTGACCGTCCCCGCGCCCCGCGCGACGGCGTGGGAGACTCCCCGCGGGCCCTCGTGCCCCGCGCCCCGAGACATGCACAGGAGCCCCCGATCCATGAGCACCATCGAGCACATCGCCGGTCGCGAGGTCCTCGACAGTCGCGGTAACCCGACGGTCGAGGTCGAGGTCTTCCTCTCGTCGGGAGCATCGGGTCGGGCGATGGTCCCGTCCGGTGCATCGACGGGCGCGTTCGAGGCCGTCGAACTGCGTGACGGCGAGTCGCGCTACGGCGGCAAGGGCGTGCTCGACGCTGTCGCGCACGTCGATGACGAGATCTACGACGCGCTGGTCGGTTTCGATGCCTCCGAGCAACGCGACATCGACAGGGTGTTGTTGGAGCTGGACGGCACCGACAACAAGGGCCGACTGGGTGCCAACGCGATCCTCGGCGTCTCGCTGGCCGTGGCTCGGGCCGCGGCCGAGGACCTGTCGATGCCGCTGTATCGGTACATCGGCGGGGTGAACGCCCATGTGCTCCCGGTGCCGATGATGAACGTGCTCAACGGCGGAGAGCACGCCGACAACAACGTCGACATCCAGGAGTTCATGATCATGCCCGTCGGCGCCGCCTCGTTCTCCGAGGCCCTGCGCTGGGGCGCCGAGACGTATCACGTCCTCAAGAAGGTCCTGTCCGAGCGTGGACTGTCGACGGCCATCGGCGACGAAGGTGGATTCGCTCCCAACCTCGCCTCCAACGAGGACGCGGTGCGCCTGTTGGTCGAGGCCATCGAGAAGGCCGGTTTCACTCCCGGTGACGACATCGCCATCGCCCTCGACGCCGCTTCCACCGAGTTCCACCGTGACGGCGCGTACGTGTTGGCCGGGGAGGGCCGCACCCTGTCACCGAGCGACATGGTCGGCTACCTGGCCGACCTCGTCGATCGCTATCCGATCGTCTCCATCGAGGACGGCATGTCCGAGGAGGACTGGGAGGGTTGGACGTTGCTCACCCGCACCATCGGCGACCGCGTGCAACTGGTGGGCGACGACCTGTTCGTGACCAACGTCGAGCGACTGTCCCGGGGCATCGAGGCCGGCGTGGCGAACTCGATCCTGGTGAAGGTGAACCAGATCGGCTCCCTGACCGAGACGCTCGAGTCGGTGGCCATGGCCACGCGAGCCGGCTACACCGCCGTGATGTCGCACCGATCGGGCGAGACCGAGGACACGACCATCGCCGATCTGGCGGTGGCCACCAACTGCGGTCAGATCAAGACCGGCGCGCCGGCTCGCAGCGATCGTGTGGCCAAGTACAACCAACTGCTGCGCATCGAGGACGACCTCGGTGAGGCGGCGGCGTACTGGGGCGCGGCCGCCCTGAAGCGGGTCGCCGGCTGATCATGGGGACGTCGTCCGGCGACGATCGGGCCGGTCGGTCCGCGCCGCGCCGTCGACGACGGGCGTCCCGGGGCCGCCACGCGGCCCCGCCGGCGCCGAAGCGGTCGATGCCGTCGTCTCGCGCGGCGAGGGCCATGTGGTTCACGGTGCTGGGTGCGGCGACGATCGCCGCCATCGTGGCCGTCGGTGCGCTGCCGGCCCGCAACTGGCTCGACCTGCGACGTACGTCCGACATCGTCGAGCGCCGTCTGGCCGAGCTGGAAGCGGCGAACCTCGAGGCCGAGGCCGAGGCGGCGGCCCTGCAGTCCGATGCCGAGATCGAACGCATCGCTCGTGAGCAGTACGGCTACGCCCGAGCCGGCGAAGAGGTGTACCACATCCTCCCCGAGGCCCGAGATCCGGTGCGTGTGCCGGACGCTTGGCCGTTCACCGGGCTCGGTTCGGCCATCGCCCACTGACCCGTTCCCGCCCGGTCGGGTGCGTCGGTCCGTCCACTAACGTCGGAGCGGTCGCAACGGTCAGGGGGAACGTCGGATGAGCGTCATGGGCACACGCGTCGAGCGTCGTGAGGATCCCGTCTT
>VERC01000072.1 GCA_018882825.1 Acidimicrobiia bacterium
TGCTGCAGGGCGTGCGCGCACCAGTACCACATGTAGAACGGATGCACGCCGTGGTAGGCGTAGCTCGTGCGGTACAGGTGGCGGTACCACTCGTCCTCGGCGAACGACTTCTCGAACTCCTGCTCCATGCGCACCGGATCGTGGGTGACGGACAGCACCTGGTCGAAGAAGTCGATGTACGAGGGGTGGTGCACCGGGTGGAACTCCCACGGCGTCGGATGGCTCATGATCACCACACCGCCCTCGCGCACCGGCGGGATGCCGCGGTAGAGGTTGAAGAAGTAGCCGAGTCCGAGACAGGCGACGAGGATCGGATTGAGGATCGAGTTCACGTTGTAGGGGCTGATGTAGGGCAGCCCCATGGTCAGGATGTCGGTCTGACCTTCGACCGGCACGAGGTGCTGGGCGTAGACGTTCTCGGTGGTCAACCGGTGCACCGCCTCCACCTCGCCGGCCTGCACCGAGGTCATGGCGTGCGGGGCCTGCCACGAGTTGAAGATCGAACGACGGGTGCGTTGGGGCATGCGGTCGAGCGCAGCCTTCATGCCCATCATCGACACGCGGTCCTTCATCGTCCATTCCCACTCGCGCTTCTGCAGCACGCTCATGGGGCCCTCGGTGCCGAACACGTTGTTGTTCATGGTGGTCTCGATCTGGAACACCTTGACGCCCGAGTCGCGCAGCACCTTGCCCATGCGCCAGTTAGCCGAGTGCAACTCGGAACGGTGCTGGTCCATGAACGAACGGGAATGACGCATCGTGTGCGGGTTGTGGTGATGGCGCAGCGAGCGGTACGAGGCGAGACCGGTGGCGGTCGACTTCCAACCTCCGTCCATCGACACGAGGTTGATGTTGACGTAGACGATGAGATCGGACTCGGCGGCCCGCCGGTTGATCTCGACCTCCTCGCCCTTCTCGGTCTCACCGATGAAGAGGAGGTTGTCGGGATCCTCGGCGTCGTGGTTGAGCAGCAGTCCCCGCGGGGCGAAGGCGTCGTACACGCGGTCACCGACGGCGTGACGAAGCTCGTCCTCGGTCATGCGCCGGTGCAAGGCCAGAGCGGCAATGAGCACGACGTCGTCGACCCCGGCCGACGCTGCCATCTCCAGCACCGCCTCGATCACCCGCTGGCGGATGTCGGGCCGCTTCATCGGGGGTAGCGGGAGAGAGATGTCGTCGAAGGCGATGGTCAATTTCATGCCCGGACGCAGCAGGGCCCGCAGTGGCTCGCTGTCGCCGATGGGGTTGTCGAGCGCGTCGCGGATGGCACCGGTCGGGTTTCTGAGCGGCTCGAGCGGCTCGGCCGGGTAGATGACGCGGGTGCGGCCGGCGGGCAACTTCTCCAGCCGGAATCCCTCGCCGTGGTGGAAGAGGATCGGGGGCGTCGAACGGTCGACGTCGAGGACGAATCCAGGTCTAGGCACGGTTCCGTTCCTTCTCGTTGCGGAGGTCGAAGGCGATGCGCACTGCGCCACGACGGCCGGCGGCGGCCGCGTGGGTGATGGCTTCTTCGTAGCGGTCGAGGGGATAGGTGGCGCTCACCAGACGACCGAGGTCGGCGGCGGCCACCAGTTCGAAGGCGAGGTCGAAGGTGCGGTGCACTGCGCCGTCGGGCAGTGTCTCGGTGCCATAGGCGTAGGCGCCCACCAGCGCGATCTCCCGGTGCCACAGTCCGGTCAGGTCGACGTGCACGTGACCGGGCATGCCCACCATGGTGATGCGGCCCTTCGGGCGGATGACGGCAAGCGCCTCGGTCAGGGACTCCTGACTGCCGACGCAGTCGATGACGTGATCGGCGCCGCCGGTGAGGCGCACGATGTCGCCATCGCCGATGGCCAGTGAACCGGTGAGGCGACAGATCGGTCGGGCGATGTGCTCGGAGCCGATGACGTGATCGGCCCCGAGGTCTCGGGCGAGGTCCTGCTGATGGGGGTGACGGGCGACGGCCACGATCGTGCACGGCGGGGCGAATCGTCGCAGGGCGGCGATGGTGAGCAGTCCGAGCGCACCGGATCCGAGCACCACGACCACGTCTCCCTCGACCACGCCAGCGGCCAACGCGCCGTGCACCGCGCAGGCGGTGGGTTCGACTATGACCGCGGCCTCGTCCGACCATTCGCTCGGCACCGCGTGCAACTGCGAGACGTGGGCGACCATACGCGTCGACCAGCCGCCGCCGGTGTCGCAGCAGAATCCGCTCTGCAACCCGGGGCTGATGGCGCCGAACGTGATGCGCTCGCAGTTGCCGAGATCACCACGCGCGCAGGGCCCGCACACGGGGTCGATGCCGCGGGTGACGCACCCGAGCACCGGCTCCACCACCACGCGACCGGCGGGCACGTCACCGATGGGTCGGTCGAGATCGGCCACGACCTCGTGACCGGGAACGAAGGGGAACGACACCAGTGGTTCGAAGTAGCGCGAACTGCGTCCGTCGATGGTGGCCAGGTCCGAGCCGCAGATGCCGGCCAGTCGCGGGCGGATCCCGGCCCATCCGGTGCCGGGCAGTGCCGGTTCGTCGATCGTCCGCAGACGCAGGGGACCGACCTTGGCGCCCCCTCCGGCGTTGAGGCGACCGGCGATCGTCGCCGCCGCGAACCGGGGTATGTCGCGCTCGAAGCGCAGCGCCTTCACACCACACCTCCGGGCACGAGCGGATTGGCCAGTCCGCCGTCGTCGGTGCGACGGGGACCGATGGGCACCAGCGCGCGCGGGCCGCCGGGCGACTTGGCGAAGTTCTCCACCAGCCAACCGCGCTTGCGGGCCAGGGCGGCGAGTCTCGTCTCGGGGTTCACCGCCACCGGGAAGCCCACGGCTTCGAGCATGGGCAGATCGGAGGTGGAGTCGGCGTAGGCGACCGTCTCGCGCAGGTCGAACCCGTGGGCCGCGGCGTAATCCATGAGCACCTGGGCGCGGGTCTCCCCGGTCGGGGGCACGTTGCGCAACTCTCCGTCGTAGGTGCCGCGGGTGATCGACATCTCGGCCGCGATCACGTCGTCGAACAACGGCTCGAGCGGACGAACCACGAAGTCGAGCGCGCCGGTGATGAGCACGGTGCGATGACCGGCGGCCCGGTGTTCGCGCACGCGCCGGATGGCGGCGGGGAACGACTTGGTGAGGATGAGGCGGCTGAACATCTCGGCCGCGTCCTCCTCGATCTGTCGGACAGGCGCGCCCTCGTACCGTCGGTAGAACAAGCGCAGGAAGTCGGTGCGGTCCTTGCGGTCGAGCGAGAGCAGCGACGGACCCTCGGCCAGCATCTTCAGCGTGAACAGCACGCGTTGGTCGAGGGGGAGTCGGCGCGTTGCCAGGAACGCGTAACTGGCGACGACGTTGGAGGCGATGAGTGTGTTCTCCAGATCGAAGGCCGCCAGTTGCCGGTCGGCCGACAGGATCTGCTCGCGCAGGCGATCGGGTCGCGACTGGCCCGTCCTGCCGCCCGGAGTTGTCCGCACCCGCGCCTGACGCACCACCGACGGGAGGTGGATCTCCTCCACGAAGTGGTCCCAGTCGATGACGCGTGGGTCGAAGCAGAAGTCGCGTTGGTCCTCGGTGCTCTGCGCATCCCACAGGGCCAGAAGCCGGTCCAGTCCGTAGACCGCCTCGCACTCGGCGTAGGCGCCGTACAGCTCGACGTAGCCGAGTGCTCGTTCGGCCTCTTCGCGACGCGACTCGATCGAGGCGCTCCACTCGGCCTGACGTCCACGCAGAGGAAGAGCGCCGAGCACGCCCTCGGCGCGTTCGAGGACGTTCTTGGCCCGCTGCAGTTGCGTCTGAACGCGGCCGCGACCCGGGAACGACCACTTGGGCACGACGATGGGCTGACCCTTGGCGTCGTAGAGCGGGTGGCGTCCGAACCAGTCGCTGACCAGGTCGACCAGTCGCCGGTAGTGGAGGGGGTTCTGCGAACCCGAGGCCACCTGCACGACCGAAGGTGTCGGTTCGGGACCTCGGGCGGCGACGGCGATGATGGCGGCCGACACCAGATCGACGGGGATGACGTCGACGATCCCCTCGGGCACGCCGGGGAACTCCTTGAGCAGCCCGCGCGCGTAACTGATGATCACGGGCTCGGCCATCCGGAAGCCGCGGATCCACCCGGGCACCGGTTCGGCGAGGGCCGACTCGATGATCGACGGACGCACGATGCTCACGGGCACGGCACCGCGGGTCTCGACCAGCGCCCGCTCACCGAGGGCCTTGGTGTAGGCGTAGGCGTCGGGCCAACCGAGCGACGCAGCGCGGGCCCGTCCGGCGGTGACCATCCGATCGGCCACCCATCGGTCTCGTAACTGTTCGGTCTTCTCGGCCAGCAGGGGAGTGCCGGCGGCGCCCAGTTCGCGGCGCGCCCGGGCCCGGAACTCGGCCAGACGCTCGGGAGTGCGACTCTCGGCGTCGGCGTCGGTGCGAGCCCGTCGGGCGCCGGCCACCTCGGCGCGCCAGTCGACGTCGACGAAGAAGTGACTCTCGTCGACGAGTTGTTCGGGGGCGGCACCGCGGTGGTTGCCGGCCACGTAGCAGGTCGACACTGCGACGAGGTGCGGGGTGATGCCCAGTTCATTGCACACCGCGGCGATGCGGGTGGGGCCGAGGAGGTTGACCTCGACCGCACCATCGAGCGGGGAGTCGAAGCTCACGGTGGCCGCCGAGTGGATGACGATGTCGCACGTGGCCAGCACGGCCCGACCCTCGTCATCGAGCCCGAGTCCGTCGCGACCGACGTCACCGGCCACGGCCCGCACCCGGCGCGCCGTCATCTCGGCGAACCCCTCCGCACCGAGCTCGGCGCGCAGGCGGTCGAACGCGTCGTTCTTGAGGATCTCGCGGGCCACGCGCTGGTCGACCGTGGACCGACGTCCCGGTCGCACGAGCAGCACGACCTCGCACTCGGGCACCGACCGGAGGAGTCGCTCGAGCAGGTTGGTGCCGAGGAACCCGGTGGTCCCGGTGATGAACAGCCTTCTGCCGGCCAGCGCCTCGCGGATCACGGACAATTGTTTACCACTTGGTAAGTGAACCGTCTAGAGTGGTCGCCGTGACGGCCACATCGACCGCTCCCCGCAAGGGATCCCGCCGGCCCGGCGCCCGGGCCCAGCGCACCCGCGAGACCGAGGACCGGATCCTGACGGTGGCGCTCGACTCCTTCGGCACGCGGGGTTTCGAGGCCACGTCGCTCGACGACCTGGCCGCCGGTCTCGGCATCACCAAGCAGGCGATCCTCTATCACTGGCCCTCGAAGCGGGCTCTGCTCGACGCCGTCGTCGACCGGGCCTGTCTCGAACTCGTCGTCGAACTCTCGGGTGCCCTCGACGAGGCGGGCAGCGGATGGGACCGCATCGAGTCGGTGGTGCGCCGCATCTTCCGCGTCGGCCTGCGCCGTCCGGAACTGCTCGGTCTGTTGCGCGAACTGGGACGGCTCGGCGGCGACGCGTCGGCCCGCCTCATCGAGGACATGCGTCCCTTCATCGACCGCGCCACCGCCTACTTCGAACGCGAGATGGACGCCGGCCGCATCCGTCGATGCGATCCTGCGCTGTTGCTCGTCTCCGCCTACTCCACGGTGCTCGGTGCCGCGACCGATCTCGATGTGCTTCGCGCCATAGATGGTGAACCGACGCTGCGGTCGACCGCCGTGCGCCGCCGTGAGTTGCTCGGCTTCCTGCGCGCCGCCATGTGCGGCCCTGACGCCTGAGCCTCGCTCAGACGGTGCGCCAGCGTCGGGTCGACGCGTGGCGTTCGATGGCCAGGCCCACCAGTTCGTCGATGAGGGCGCGGTAGGTGAGGCCGGTGGCCTGCCACAGGCGCGGGTACATCGAGATCGGAGTGAAGCCGGGGATCGTGTTGAGCTCGTTGAGCAGCCAGCCCCGACCGCCTTCCTCGTAGAAGAAGTCGACGCGTGCCATGCCCTCGGCGCGGTGCGAGCGGAACACGACGCAGGCCAGTCGCCGCACCTCCTCGGCCGCCACGGGATCCAGCGCGGCCGGCACGTGCAGTTCGGCGGCGCCGTCGGAGTACTTGTCGTCGAAGTCGTAGAAGTCGGCGGCGGCCACGATCTCGCCCGGCACCGACGCGCGCGGTGAGGTGGTGTGACCGAGCACGGCCACCTCGATCTCGCGCGCCGTCACGCCTTCTTCGATCACGATCCATTCATCGTGGGCCAGCGCCGCGTCGACGGCCGCTCGCAACCCGGCGCGATCAACGACCTTCGACACTCCGATCGACGAACCCATGTTGGCGGGCTTCACGAACAGCGGGAACCCGAGACCGGCGGCGATGGAGTCGAGCACACCGTCGGCATCGGATGCGGCCATGTCGTCGGCGTGCAGCGCGTGCCAGCGGGCCTGGGCCACGCCGGCGTCGGCGGCCAGACGTTTGGCCACGATCTTGTCCATGGCCACGGCCGAACCGAGCACCCCGGAACCGACGTAGGCGACCCCGGCGGTCTCCAACAGACCCTGCACGGTGCCGTCCTCGCCCATCGGTCCGTGCAGCAGTGGCATGACCACTGTGTCGGGTGTGAACAGCGACCACGGGTCGACCTCGTCGCCGACGATCTCCAGGGACTCACCCCATCGGGTGAAATCGGCGTCGAGGCGCACCCGCACCCATCGGCCGTCTCGGGTGATGCCCACGGCCACCAGGTCGTAGCGATCCGGATCGGCCGCCGCCAGCACGTGGCGGGCGGTGATGCGGGAGATGTCGTGCTCGGCCGAGCGGCCACCGAACAGCACCACGAGTCGGATCGGTGACGCGGTGGACATGGAGTGCACGGTAGTCGGGCCCGGTCGACTCGCTCCGGGCGTCCCGTAGGGTTGGACCGTGCTGTTCACGACCTCGCAGATCGCCGACGCCACGGGTGGCACTCTCGTGGGAGCCGACGTCGAGGTCGACGGGGCGGCCTTCGACTCGCGTCTGCTGCGTCCGGGTCAGTTGTTCGTGCCCGTACACGGTGAACGCGACGGACACGAGTTCATCGCCGCGGCGCTGGCGGCCGGGGCCGCGGCCACGCTCAGCGCCCGGGGCGCGGTGGCCGGCGTGCCCACCGTCGTCGTCGACGATGTCGATGCGGCGTTCGTGGCCCTCGGCGGCGCGGCGCGCGATCGGCTGCCCGATCGGGTGGCCGGGGTGACCGGTTCGGTGGGCAAGACCTCGACCAAGGATCTCGCCGCCGCCATCCTGCACCGTCGCTACGTGACCACCGCCAACGAGAAGTCGTTCAACAATGAACTCGGTGTGCCCTTCACGCTCGTCAACGCCGAGGCCGACACCGAGGTGACGATCATCGAGATGGGCGCGCGCGGGATCGGACACATCACCGACCTGTGTGAGGTGGCGCGTCCCACCGCGGCCATCGTCACCGCCGTCGAACTGGCCCACTCCGAGCACATGGGGGGCCTGGACGACATCGCCCGGGCCAAGTCGGAACTGGTCGAGGGGCTCGTGCATTCCGGCACGGCGATACTCAACGCCGATGATCCCCGCGTCGCGGCCATGGGCCGGCTCACCTCGGCCGACGTGCTCACCTTCGGTCGCGAGTTCGGTTCGGTACGGGCCACCGACGTGGTGGTCGACCACGATCTGCGCGTGCGGTTCACGCTGCGCACCGACTGGGGCGATGCGCCGGTGCACCTCGGGGTGCGCGGCGCCCATCACGTCACCAACGCGCTGGCGGCCGCGTCGCTCGCCCTGCTGTGGGACGTGCCCATGGACGATGTGGTCGACGGCCTCGGTGTCGGTGCGCTGTCACCGTGGCGCATGGAATTGCACGTGGCACCGAGTGGCGCCCGCATCCTCAACGACGCCTACAACGCCGGACCGGCATCGATGGAGGCGGCGCTGCGCTCGGTGGCGCTGCTCCCGGTCGAGCGTCATCACGCCGTGCTCGGGCCGATGGCCGAACTCGGCGATCACTCGCTCGACGCCCATCGGCACGTGGCTCGGGTGGCGGCCGAACTCGGCGTGCGGTTGGTGGCCGTGGGCACCGACGCCTACGGCATCGATCCGGTGCCCGACATCGACGCAGCAGTGGCGGTGCTCGGTGCGCTCGACGCCGACGATGCGGTGTTGGTCAAGGGCAGTCGAGTCTCCGGCCTCGAACGACTCGCCCACGCCCTGTTGGCCGACTGAATCGACGAGCGGTCGCCTCAGGCTGCCGGTCGCAGTGGTGATCGTCGTTCGACCCGCTCCTCGGGCGGACGCAGATCACACCACCAGGCGAGGAACAGGGCGAAGGCGGCACCGAAGTAGACGACAGGGTTGACGCCGGTGAGGCTCACCACCCATCCGGCCAGCAGACCGCTCACCGGCACCGTGCCACCGAAGCACATCATCCACACCGCGCTCACACGACCGCGGATGGCGTGATCGAGTCGGGACTGGAAGATCGTCGACAACGAGGTGACGACGGCGAAGTACCAGAAGCCGAGAGCGAAGCCGATGGGGAAGGCCATCCACGGCTGGCGGATGGTCACGTACAGTGCCAGCGCGATCCCGAACAGCACGAACGACACGCGCAGCAATGTCTCGATGCGGAATCGCGACAGCACCGTGCCCACCGAGAGTGCGCCGACCACCGCGCCGGTGCCGAAGGTGGCGTAGAGGAATCCGTAGAGCGTGCTCTTCGATGACACACCCCAGTCGACGGCGGCGATGGCCGGATAGAGAACGACGAAGGGCATGCAGAAGACCGAGAAGGTGAACAGGCTGCGGATGGCTCGCCACACCACCGGATCGCGACGCACGTAGCGGAATCCGCCGAAGATGCGGTCGAGCACGCTCTCGTCGTGACGCTTGTCGAAGTGGGGGAAGCGCACGAGGGTGACCCCACCCATGATGATGAGGTACGTGGCGGCGTTGAGCACGAACACCCACGACGCACCGATCTCCACGTACAGCACGGCACCGATGGCCGGGCCCACGACCCGTGACACGTTCATGCTCACCGAGTTGAGTGAGATGGCACCGGCCAGCAGTCGCTGCGGCACGAGCGACGGAGTGACGGCGAGGAACACCGGACCCTGAAGTGCCGCCCCGGTGCCGACGGCGAACACCGCGACCAGGAGCGCCGGTCGGGAGAAGTCCGGCGTGCGCACGATCCAGGCGATGGCCAACGACCCCAGCAGCTGTTCGAGTGACAGCCAGATGATCAACCTCTTGCGGTCGAACAGGTCGGCGATGACACCGCCGAAGGTGGCGAACAGGAGTTGAGGCACCAGATTGCAGAACCCGACCAGTGACACGAGCCACGCGCTCCTGGTGGTGGCGTAGACGAAGGCGGCGAGGATGACGTTCTGCATCCACGTGCCGACGCTCGACCCCAGGGTCGACAGCCACATGGTCCGGAAGTCGCGGATGGCCAGCGCCGCCCGGACCGGACCGACATCGAGGGGACGGTCGCCGTCGACCATGGCCTCCTCGGCCTCGGCGCGGAACTCCTCCTCGGAGTCGAATCCGTGGTCCCCCTTCATCACCGACGAGGGTACGGGGGTGGTCGACGACACGGCGAAACGACATCGAACGCCGCGATGTCCCCGCCTGGCGGTCGCCGCGGTTCAGCGACGCTCGAGGCGGGCCGTGGCCGTGGCCCGCACGACCTCGTGGTGCGGTACTCCGGGAAGGGCCCGACCGAAGATGTGGGGCACCTGCCGTGACGCCGAGATGGTGACCGAACCGTCGTCCTCCACCGTGATG
>VERC01000073.1 GCA_018882825.1 Acidimicrobiia bacterium
GGACGGCCTTGCCCTCCATCACCGGTTTGCCGCCGAGCGCACCCAGATCGCCCAAGCCCAGCACCGCCGTGCCGTTGGAGATCACGGCCACCAGATTGCCCTTGGACGTGTAGTCGTAGGCCGCGTCGGGGTTCTTCGCGATGTGCAAGCACGGCCACGCAACGCCGGGCGAATAGGCGAGCGACAGATCGCGCGCGGTGGTCAACGGCTTGGTCGAGACGATCTCGATCTTGCCGGCCTTGCCGCCTTGCTGATGGAACAGCAGCGAGTCTTGCTCGGTGACGGGCGCCGAATCGTTGGCCATTGCTGTGTCTGCCTCTTCTGTCGCGTTTCCCTGGGGCGAAGCGTCTCGCCCCGTCCTTCATTGGACGCTATGGTACGAGTAACGAGACGGCGCCGTCAAAAAATCGCGGCACCCCGAATTGCTGCATTGCACGCGACGCCGCCTAATTTATGCTCACCGCCTCCATGGCCGATCCCCTTCCCGCCCCACCCCGCGAAACGGATAGCGCTATCACCCCGATGATGGCGCAGTATCTGGAGCTCAAGCGGCAGTATCCGAACGCCCTGCTGTTCTATCGCATGGGCGACTTCTACGAGATGTTCTTCGACGACGCGGTCGCGGCGGCGAAGGCACTCGACCTGACGCTGACCAAGCGCGGGCTGCATCTGGGCCAGGAAATCCCGATGTGCGGGCACGGTGTCGTGTCGCACCGCCGGTCCACCGCCATCGAGTTCCCAGTACCAGAGGGCGAACACGATCACGTTGTTCAACCACAGCGCGATGGCGGTGTAGACGAGCTCGGCGCCGTCGATGTCGGAGTTGCGCAGAAGGTCGTGCACCAGCAGACCGACCGCGCTCACGTTGGCCACCGAGATCAGGGCGATGAGCAGGATGGACAGGGCTCGCAGCGGTGCCGAGTCGCGCGCCCGTCGATCCGGATTGGTGATCAGCAACGGCACCATGAGCAGTGTCTCCAGCGCCGGGAGCAACCAGCGCGGACCGATGACCAGTGGCGACGGGAGCAGGACGTACAGGGCGATGGCCCCGGCCAACGCCACCGCTGCCGGCCACCGGGGTTCGTGGGCGCGGGAGCGACGGTGGTTCACGCCCGCTGCAGGTCTCGCGTGCGCACCACCGTGCTGCCGAACGGCCACAGGGCCAGCACCGACATCTTGAAGGCCTGGATCCCGAACGGGATGCCGATGATGGTGATGCACAGGATCGCGCCCGAGATGAGGAATCCGATGAACAGGCCCCAACCGATGAGCACCAGCCACAGGACGTTGAAGACGATCTCCAGCACGCTGCCCGAACTGCCGATGGAGGCCGAGCGTCCGAACGGCCACAGGGCGAAGCCGGCCAACTTGAAGGCCTGGATCCCGAACGGGATGCCGATGATGGTGATGCACATCACCAGGCCGCCGAGGAGGTAACCGAGGGCGAGCCAGATCCCGCCGAAGATGAACCACAGGATGTTCCCGATCGTGCGCATGGGCGCACGCTACCGGTGGTGGATGGGCCGGATCGGGACGCTCAGGTGTGGTCGACGCCGACGGCGGCGAGCTTGGTGCGGAAGTTCCCGTACCCGCGATCGAGCAGGTCGACGCCGTGGATGAGGCTCTCGCCCTCGGCCGATGCCGCGGCGATCACGTAGGAGAAGCCCGCCCGGAGATCGGGCACCACCAGTTCGGCGCCGTGGAGTCGGGTGGGGCCGACGACGACCGCCGAGTGGCGGTGATTGGCGGCGCCGAACCGACACCGGGTCGGTCCCAGACACTCGGTGAACACCTGGATCTGCGCACCGAGCGATCGCAGTGCCTCGGTGTAGCCGAGGCGGTCCTCGTACACGGTCTCGTGCACCACGCTCACACCTTCGGCCTGGGTCAGGGCGGTGACGAACGGTGACTGCCAGTCGGTCATGAAGCCGGGATGCACGTCGGTCTCGAGGGCGAGGGGACGCAGCATGCGTCGGGCCCGACGGAAGGTGAGCGTCTCGCCGGCGGCATCGATCGAGAACTCACCGCCCGCCCGGCGGTAGACGTTCAGGAACGTCGACAACAACTGCTGCTGGACGCCGTGCACCGTGATGGTGCCACCGGTGGCCAACGCCAACGACGCCCATGATGCCGCTTCGAGTCGGTCGCCGATCACCCGGTGTTCGAATCCGCCCAGTCCGTCGACGCCCGTGACACGGATGGTGCGATTGGGCTCGACCGAGATGATCGCCCCCATCTTCTGGAGCACGGCGATGAGGTCGAGGATCTCGGGCTCGATGGCGGCGTTGGTGAGCTCGGAGTCCCCCTCGGCCAAAACCGACGCGAACAGGAACTGCTCGGTGGCCCCGACCGAAGGGAAGGGCAGTGCCACCCGTGCCCCGCGCATCCGGTCGACGCGCAGTTCGATGATGTCGCCCCGGTGGTCATCGCGCGCACCGAAGGCTCGCAGCACATCGAGGTGGTAGTCGACCGGTCGCGGTCCGATCGAACAGCCGCCGGGTGCGGCCACCACCGCATGACCGGTGCGATGCAGTGACACCGCAGTGGTGAGCACCGGGATCCGGCTGGCGGCGTGGAGGCGCATGATGTCGTCCTCGCCCAGCGCATCGAACGTCGGCGCGGTGATGGTGATCTCGTCCGTGTCCTGGGACACCGTTCCACCGGCGAGGCGGATGAGTTCGTCGACGACGTCGATGTCGCGGATGGCCGAGATGTTGGTGATCCGGGAACGCTCGGTGGTGAGCAGCGCCGCCACCATCGCCTTGGGCAGCGCGTTCTTCGATCCGCGCACGGCGATCTCCCCGTCGACGGGTCGACCGCCGCGGACGAGCATGGTGTCGGTGTCGGTCGGGCCGGGGGAGGACGTCGTCATCGGACCTCCGATGCTAGGGCCGGCCTGCGGGAACGGACCGAATCGTCGACGGGCGCCGGAATGACGCCCACTAGGGTTCGAAGGTCCTGCGCCCCATCGACCGGAGCCCTCCGCCGTGATCCGAGACCAACTCGCCACTGCCCTGCGGTCGGCCCTCGTGAGTCTCGAGATCCACCCGGTCCCCGATCGGATCGAGTTGGAGCGGCCGGCCCGGCGTGAGCACGGGGACTGGTCGTCGAATGTCGCCCTGGTGAGCGCCAAGGCGGCCGGGTGGAACCCGCGCGAGCTCGCCGGACGTGTGGCCGAGATCCTCAACGCCGACCCGCCGGCTCACGTCACCGCCATCGAGGTGGCCGGACCCGGTTTCGTGAACTTCCGGCTGTCGGATTCATGGTTGCACGACGTCCTGCGCGAGGTGCTCGCCGCCGGTGTGGCCGACTACGCCCGGGCCGACATCGGCGCGGACACGCGGATCCTCCTCGAGTTCGTCAGTGCCAATCCCACCGGCCCGTTGCACGCCGGCCACGGTCGCGGTGCCGCCTACGGCGACTCGCTGGCCCGGATCCTCGAACGGTGCGGCCACGTCGTCGACCGCGAGAACTATCTCAACGACCGGGGCACGCAGATGCAACTGTTCGCCGCGTCGTTGCGGGCCCGACGCGACGGCACCGAACTCCCCGAGGGCGGGTACCGCGGTGCCTACATCGGCGAGTGGGCGGCCGAGATGCCCACCGATGCCGACCCGATGGCCTGGGGCGAGGATCGGGCCGTGGCCGACCACCGCGCCACGCTGGAGCGGATGTCGGTGCGCTTCGACACCTGGTTCTCCGAGCGCTCGATGGTGGAGTCGGGGGCCATCGAGATGACGCTCGCCGACCTGCGGGCACGAGGTGTCGTCGACGACGCCGATGGCGCGGTGTGGTTGCGATCGACCGAGTTCGGTGACGACAAGGATCGCGTGCTCATCAAGAGCGACGGCGAGTTCACCTATCTGCTTCCCGACATCGCCTATCACCGTGACAAGTTCGCCCGCGGCTACGACCTCCTCATCGACGTGTGGGGTGCCGACCATCACGGGTACGTGCCTCGGATGAAGGCGGCGATGCAGGCGCTCGGTCACGACCCCGCGGAACTGGAGTGTCGGATCCTCCAGCTCGTCAACCTGGTGAAGGGCGGGGAGCCGGTGCGGTTCTCCAAGCGGGCCGGCGACATCGTGGAGTTGGCCGACGTGCTCGACGAGGTCGGGCCCGACGCGGCGCGCCTCACCTATCTGCTGCAGTCGATCGATTCGACGCAGACGTTCGATTACGACGTCGTGCGCAGTCGGGCGATGGACAACCCCGTGTACTACGTGCAGATGGCCTACGCCCGGCTGCGGTCGATCTTCCGCGTCGCGTCCGAACGCCGGGTGGCGCTCATGCCCCTCGACGACGTCGATCTCTCGCTGCTCGTCCACGAGCGCGAACTCGACGTGCTGCGCGCCCTGTCGGAACTGCCCGACACCGTCCTGGTGGCGGCCGCCGATCGCGCGCCGCATCGCATCACGACATGGGTGAGGGAACTGGCCGGAACGGTGCACGGCTTCTACCACGACTGCTACGTGATGGGTGACGACATCCCGCCGGCGCTCACCCAGGCGCGCCTGCAGTTGGCCGAGGCGGCCACCGTCGGCCTCGCCATCGGACTCGACCTCCTCGGCGTGAGCGCGCCCGAGCAGTTGTGACCATGTCCGCTCTGCCGCTGTCGCTGTTGCCCGACACCGCAGTGGTCGATGTCGGCGGGCGTCTGTCGATCGGCGGGTGCGACGTGCTCGAACTGGCGGCCGAGTTCGGCACGCCCTTGTTCGTCTACGACGAGGAGCACCTCCGGGCCCGTTGCCGTGAGGCGGTCGCCGCCTTCGGTCCGGGCGTGAACTACGCCACCAAGGCCTTCCTGTGTCGGGCCATGGCCCGCGTGGCCTTCGAGGAAGGCTGCAACCTCGACGTCTCCACCGGAGGGGAGTACCACGTGGCCCGCGCCGCCGGCGTGCCGGCCGACCGTCTGGTGCTGCACGGCAACAACAAGTCGACCGACGAGTTGCGTCGCGCCCTCGACGAGGGTGTGGGTCGAGTCATCGTCGACTCGTTCGACGAGATCGACCGCATCGAGTCGCTGGTGGCGGACGGGTCGCCCGTGCCCCGTGTGCTCCTGCGCATCACGCCCGGGGTGGAGGCCCACACCCACGAGTTCGTGCGCACGGGGCAGGACGACTCGAAGTTCGGTTTCGGTCTGGCCAGCGGCGCAGCCGACGTCGCCGTGGGCCGCGCCGCCGCGTCACCCGCACTCGATCTGGTCGGACTGCACGTGCACATCGGTTCACAGGTGTTCGAGGCCCGTTTCTTCGAGATGGCGATCGAGGTGCTGGCCCCGTTCGTGCAGCGCCATGGTCTTCCCGAGTTGTCGATCGGTGGTGGCCTCGGCGTGGCCTACGTGGCCGGTGAGTCCAGCGACTCCATCACCGACTGGGGGGACATCGTGCGCTCGGCCTGCGCAGCCGCCGGCATCACGGCCACCGTCACTGCCGAACCCGGCCGGGCGCTCGTGGCCCGGGCCGCGGTCACGCTGTACACGGTGGGAACGGTCAAGGAGTTGCCCGGTATCCGTACCTACGTCTCGGTCGACGGTGGGATGAGCGACAACCCGCGCCCGGTGCTCTACGGCAGTGGGTACGAGGCCTTCCTGCCCCGGTGCACCGATGCCGATCGTGATGCCGTGGTCACCATCGTCGGGAAGCACTGCGAGTCGGGTGACGTGCTCGTGCGCGATGCCAGCGTGCCGTCCGATCTCGTCGTCGGTGACGTGCTGGCGACTCCGGTGACCGGGGCCTACGGGTATTCGATGGCGTCCAACTACAACAAGGTGCCGCGCCCGGCGATCGTGTTCGTGCGCGACGGCAGGGCCCGCATGGTGGTCCGACGCGAGACGCTCGACGACCTGCTCGCCCTCGAGGTCGACTGATCGTGACGCCGGGCCAACTCGCCTTCGTCGGTGTGGCCGTGCTGTTCGCGGCCGGCATCCAGACCATGACGGGTTTCGGTTTCTCGCTCTTCGCCGTCCCCATCATGTCGATGGTCATCCCGACCGAGGCCGCCGTGGTGATAGCGGCCTCGCTCAGCACGATGACCAGTGGGGGACAGGCGTGGACGGAGCGGCATCATCGCGACCAGCCGACGGTGGTCCGCATCGTGCTGGCCTCGTTGCTCGGCATGCCACTCGGTCTGTTCGTCCTGACCGTGATGACCTCGCAACAGCTGAAGTTCGGACTGGCGGTGGTCATCGTCGTGTTCCTGATCATCAACCTGCGTGGCGTGCGGCTCGACCACGCCTCGACCCCCATCGACCTCGGCGCCGGTTTCGTGGCCGGCGTGCTCAGCACCTCGCTGTCCACCAACGGGCCACCCCTGGCCATGGCCCTGCACGCCCGTCATCTTCCCGCCGAAGTGTTCAGGGGGACCATCGCCTCCATCCTCGTGATCCTCGGTGCCATCTCCATCGTCCTGTTCGCCGTGACCGGGCACTACACCGTCGAGATCGCCTGGGCCCTCGTCGTGGTCATCCCGGCGATGGTCGTCGGGTTCTTCATCGGTCATCGGCTGCGCGTCCGCATCGATCACCGCGTGTTCCGTCGGTTGGTCACGTCGTTGCTCGCGCTCACGGCGATCGTGACCCTGGTGAGCGCCGCCCTCGGTTGAACCCGAATCCTTCCGGGCCCTCGGGCGTCCCCCGGTAGCCTCACGCCGTGGATCGATCGGTCGTGCGCGTCGGCGTGCTGGGGTGCGGGACGGTGGGTTCGGCCTTCGTCGGACTCCTCGCCCGTCAGGCGGAGACGGTGCGCGCCCGCACCGGAGTCGCACTGGAGGTCGCGGCCATCGCCGTGCGCGACGCCGACCGGATCCGTCCCGGCATCGACCCGACGCTGCTGACCACCGATCCGGCCGCCGTGGTCGCCGATCCCGCCATCGACGTGGTGGTGGAGGTGATGGGCGGCATCGCCGACACCCGTGCCCTCGTGCTCGCTGCGCTGGCGGCCGGCAAGCCCGTGGTGACGGCCAACAAGGCGCTGCTGGCCGCGTCGGGGGCCGAGTTGTTCGCCGCCGCCGATGCGGCCGGGGTGGATCTCCTGTTCGAGCCGGCGGTGGCCGGAGGCATCCCCCTCGTGCGGCCGCTGCGCGAGTCGCTGCTGGCGGAGCCGATCGACCTCGTGGTCGGCATCGTCAACGGCACGACCAACTACATCCTCACCCGGATGACCGAGTCGGGCGTCGGGTACGCCGACGCGCTGGTCGAGGCCCAGTCACTCGGGTACGCCGAGGCCGATCCCACCGCCGATGTGGGCGGTCATGACGCTGCCGCCAAGATCGCCATCCTCGCCTCGATCGCCTTCGGCGTGTCCCTCACCTCCGACGATGTCGACGTGGAGGGCATCACCTCGGTCACGACCCGCGACATCGCCTTCGCGGCGCGACACGGGTTCGTGCTCAAGCTCCTCGCCGTGGCCGAACGGCACGAGACGACCGATGGTGTGCGCCAGTCCGTGCGCGTGCATCCGACGCTCGTTCCCGTGGACCACCCGCTCGCCGCCGTGCGCGGCAGTTTCAACGCGGTCTTCGTGCACGGCGGCGCCGTGGGCGATCTCATGTTCTACGGGCCCGGTGCCGGCGGTGCGCCCACGGCATCGGCCGTACTCGGCGACGTCGTCGACGCCGCCGTGAACCTGCGTCGGGGCGCGCATGCCTCGGTCGGCGCGTTGGACGTTCCGAACCTCCTCGACTCCGACGAACTGGTCGACGCGTGGTACATCGGCCTCGTGGTCGACGACCGTCCCGGAGTCCTGGCCGTCATCGCCGCCGCCCTCGGTGAGCACGACGTGTCGATCGCGTCCATGGATCAGGACGTCGCCGATCCGTCCGACAAGGTGGCGCGTATCGATCTCGTGATCCATCCGGCGCGCACCGCCGCCGTGCGGGCCACGCTGGATGCACTGCGCACCCTCGATCCGGTGCGCAGCATCGATGCCACGGTGCGGGTCCTCCCCGGAGTCGTCGGCGCATGACCCTCACCTACGTCAGCACCCGGGGTGCGGCTCCCGAACTCGGCTTCGCCGATGTCCTGCTGGCCGGACTGGCGGTGGACGGCGGCCTGTACGTACCGGAACGGTGGCCGGCGCTCCCGGTGGGCGCCCTCGGTCGGTTCGCGTCGATGGACTACCCGGCGGTGGCGGTCGAGGTCATGTGGCCCTTCGTCGAGGGTTCGATCCCGCGCGACGACTTCGAGGTGGCCGTCCGTGACGCCTACGCCTCCTTCGACACTCCCGACGTCGTGCCGTTGCGCGACATCGGAGACGATCTGCACCTGGCCGAGTTGTGGCACGGACCGACCCTGGCGTTCAAGGACATCGCCCTGCAGTTGGTCGGGCGACTGTTCGATCTCGAACTCCGTCGTCGCTCCGAACGGGTGACGATCGTCGGCGCCACGTCCGGCGACACCGGCTCGGCGGCCATCGAGGCGCTGCGCGATCGTGACACCGCCGAGGTGTTCATCCTCCATCCCGCCGGACGGGTGTCCGAGGTGCAACGACGGCAGATGACCACCGTCCTGTCACCCAACATCCACAACCTCGCCGTCGAGGGAACCTTCGACGACTGTCAGGACATCGTGAAGGCCCTGTTCGCCGACGAGTCGTTCCGCACGCGACGCAACCTGTCGGCCGTCAACTCGATCAACTGGGCCCGGGTGATGGCCCAGATCGTCTACTACGTCACCTCCGCCGTGCGGTTGGGTGGCGCGTCGGGGCGTCCGGTGGCCTTCTCGGTGCCCACCGGGAACTTCGGAAACGTGTTCGCCGGCTACGGCGCCCAGCGGATGGGCGTCCCCATCTCCCAGTTCGTGGTGGCGTCCAACCGCAACGACATCCTCACCCAGTTCCTCACCACCGGATCGATGACCATCGGCGAGGTGCACCCCACGCTGAGTCCGAGCATGGACATCCAGGTGTCGTCGAACCTCGAGCGCCTGCTGTTCGAGATCGGCGGGCGCGACGGCACCGAGATCGCCGAGTTGATGACCCGGTTCCGGGCCGAGGGCACGGTGTCGGTCGAGGCCGAGCGACTCGACCTGCTGGCGGAGCACTGGTCGGCGGCCCGGATCGACGATGAGGTCACCGCCGGGACCATCGCCCGCACCTTCGAGCGCACCGGGATCGCCCTCGACCCGCACACCGCAGTGGGTCTGGCCGCAGCCGAGCAGGTGCGGGCCGATCGTTCGGTCCCGATGGTGGTGCTGTCGACCGCCCATCCCGCCAAGTTCCCCGACGCCGTCGAGTCGGCGATCGGCACCCGACCGCCCCTGCCCGCGCCTCTGGCCGATCTGTTCGACCGACCGGAGCGTTACGAGGTCCTGCCCAACGACTACGGGATCGTGCGCCGGGCCATCGAGGACGCACTCGGCTCCTGAGCGTCGCCCTGTCCCGAGAGGCGGTCCATCGGGCAGACTGCGTCCCGCATGAAGTACGTGATCTGCGTCCCCGATGGCTGTGCCTACGAACCGCTGGCCGAACTCGGCGGGCTGACCCCGTTGCAGGCGGCGTCGACCCCGGTGCTCGACGCCCTGGCCCGACGGGGCACGGTGGGTCGCGCCGCGGTCATCCCGGCCGGTCTCCCGCCCGGTTCCGATGTCGGCAACATGTCGATCCTCGGGTACGACCCGGCCCGGTTCCACACCGGGCGGGCGCCGATCGAGGCCGCCGCGCTCGGGC
>VERC01000074.1 GCA_018882825.1 Acidimicrobiia bacterium
GTCGTAGGATCCGGCGTCCGACACGCACGTTCCAGCGCTCCGGCGGTCCCGATGACGAACCCGATGCTCCCCGGTGAAGGGGGCGAACAGCCGACAGACGAAGCCCCCGGTGTCGAGTCGACCGGGAACATCGATGCCCTCGCCGCACTGCTGGCCGAGCACGAGGCCCCTACTGGATCGGGGGAACCGGCCGCGTCATCAACGACCATCACCGACGCTGCGCCCACCGACCCATCGACGACCGGGCGCACCGACCGGAAGGGCAGGCGCATCACCCCGGTCCCGCCCGTTCCCCGGTGGTTGCGCGTCGTCGCCCCCGTGGTGATCATCGTGCTGCTCGTCCCGATCCTCTCGTTCGGCAAGGCCGTCGCCACCCCGACCAACCTCTCGATGACCGAGCGAGCAGCCGAGTGGATGCGGGACAAGAACCTCGGCTTCGTGCTCAACCGGATCGAGGCGTGGTGGCTGACCATGAACCAACCGAAGGTGGGCGGTGAGCCGGACCGGGCCATCGAGGCTCCCCGACTCGCATCGGCCGCCGAGGCCGGTCCCACCACCACGGTCAAGTCGGTCGCGCCGCACCTGCCGAAACCGCCGAACGTCAAGGTGCCCGACGGCGTACTCCCCGTGCCCAACGAGGGAGTGTGGCAACCGGTCGGTCCGCTGGTCGGCGGCGCTCAGTCGATGTACACCACCCAGGTACGTCCTGACTCCGTGCGGACATCGATCCTCGACGGTCTGACGTGGATGGACACCAAGTTGCTCGACTTCCAGTTGATCCCCGGCACCGAGGAACCGGGAGGTCGTTGGGAGGGCGCCGGTCAGGTGCCGATGGACCGTCGCCTGGATCTCGTGGCTGCGTTCAACTCCGGTTTCCGCCTGCAGGACACCCGCGGCGGCTTCTATCTCAACGGCCAGACGCGAGGAACGCTGCGCGACGGTGCCGCGTCGTTCGTGATCTACGCCGATGGACGGGTGCAGGTGGGCAAGTGGGGTCGGGACGTACAGATGGGTCCTGACATCGTGGCGGTCCGGCAGAACCTCGACCTGATCATCGACAACGGCGGCGGCGCGCCCTTCCCGTCGGGTACACCGGCAGCAGGCAGCAGTCCGGGTGTGCCCGCTCCCGGACTCACCGACAACGCCGATGGCGCCTGGGGCGCCACTTTCGGCAACAAGATCCTCGCCTGGCGATCGGCCGTGGGAATCACCGGTGACGGCGCGCTGGTCTACGGCTACGGCGACGGTCTCGGTTCGCAGTCGCTGGCCGAGTTGATGCTGCGCGCGGGATGCGTCCGGGCCATGCAGCTCGACATCAACACCGTGTGGACGACCTTCAACTTCTACGCGCCCTCGCGCTATCTCGATCCGACCTCCGTGCAGGGCACGAAGTTGCTGCCCGAGTCGTTCAAGAGCGCCAATCGCTATCTCTCTCCCGACGCCCGCGACTTCGTGGCGGTCTACGCCCGCCGAATCTGAGTCCGGCGCCGGTCAGCTGCCGACCGGACGATCCCCGATGACCCCGGCCTCGGTCAAGCGCGCCATCTCGTCATCGCTCAGTCCCAACATCCCGCCGAGCACCTCGGCATTGTGCTGACCCATGGTCGGAGCCGGCGCGTCGATCCATCGTCCGCGTCCCGTCATCCGGAACGGCATCCCGGGCAACGGGAGCGAACCGACGACGGGATGGGGCGTTTCCTCGAAGAACCCCCGGGCGATGAAGTGCGGATGAGCATGGACCACACGGGGATCGGCGAGTCGCGCGGCCGGCACGCCGGCTGCCACCAACTGCTCGAGGGCATCGTCGAGCGAGCGGTCCGACGCCCACACTCGCAGGAGCTCGTCGAGTCGGTCATGGGCCGCGCGTCGCCCGGCGAGTGAGTCGAGTGCTCGATCGGCGGCAAGCGACGGATCTGCGAGCACGCCGACGAGCGCCTGCCATTGCTCGTCATCGGCCACCGAGACCGCCAACCACTGCTCCTCGCCGACACAGGCGTAGAGACCCTGCGGTGCACAGTGCGCCGATCGGTTGCCATCGCGCTCGAGCATCCGTCCGTAGGCGCTGTGCTCGACGACCGGCTCGGCAGTGATGTTGAGCGAGCCCTCGATGAGCGGCACCTCGACCAGCGATCCGACACCGGTGCGATCCTGCAGGGCCAGAGCGGTGAGGGTGGCGAACGCCGCGTGGGCGCCACCGAGGGGATCACCCGGGCCGCGGGGCACGAGCGGTTCACCATCGGGGTGGCCGGTCAGATAGGCCATGCCCGCCATCTGCTCCATGTTCTGGGCGAAACCGACCCGATCGGCCCACGGGCCGTCGAGTCCGAACGCCGGTTGACGGACCATCACCGCTCTCGGGTTCACCGCGTGGATTCGGTCCCAACCGAGTCCGAACTTGGGCATGACCCGCGGGGTGTAGTTCTCGACGACGACATCGGCCCACTCGACCAGTCGTTCCAACAGGGCCACTCCGTCGGGGGAGTTCAGGTCGAGGGTGATGCCGCGCTTGTTGGTGTTGATGCCGAGGTAGAAGGAACTCAGTTCCCACCACCGGTCACGATCGAGGAACATCACCGCCGCGGCGTAACGCATCGGATCGGCGTGGGCGATCGACTCGACGTGGATCACATCGGCACCCATGGCGGCAAGGATCTGGGTGTTCGACGGACCGGCCCACCAACAGGTGACGTCGAGCACCTTGCGCCCCTCGAGCGGTCGTCGCTTCGAAACGGGCGGGCGTTCCGGAACCTTACGATCGATCGGTGCGTCGGCACCGAGGGCCGGCACCGGACGCGCCGAGGGTGGGCGTGTCTCGTCGATGCGGTAATGGGGACGTGGAACGCTGCAGGTGCCATCGGCCGAGCGCTCGTAGAACCCGCGGGCCACCAACTGCTCCTCGGCCAACACGGTGGCACCGTCGTTGACGCGCACGGTGGGCACCTTCATCGGTCCGGCGAGGGCCAGGATCCCGGCCGTGGTGTGCTGCGTGGTCCACTCGCGAACCCAACCGTCGAACTCCTCGCGGTTCGCGGTGCGGGCGCTGGCCATCACATAGCCCGCATCGATGAGGTCGGGACGTTCGATGAGTCGCAGGAAGGCCTCGGCATGCTGTGGCCCGTTGGTGTTGAACCCGATCCATCCATCGGCGGTCGGATAGATCGAGGGCGTCTCCACGGTGCGTGCCGGACCGGATGGTTCGATGCCCATCAACGCCGTCATCAGGGACCACAGTGGATCGGCGAAGAGGTTGGTGGAGATCGTCATGGCCTCCACCCACGAGGCATCGATGAATGCGCCATCGGCGCCATTGCGCACTCCGAGAGCGGCCGCCAACGCCGCCGCGGCGGCGTACAGCCCACCCGCCCATTCGGCGATGCGGGCCCCGGCCTGAACCGGCGGTCGGTCGAGCGTGCCGCGCGCCGCGATCGAGCCGCACTCGGCCTGCACGATGAAGTCGGTCCCGGGACGACCGGCGAGCGGGCCGGTACGGCCGAACGGAGTGATGGAGGCGATGACGAGTCGGGGCTCGTCTCCACGGAGCCCGTCGACATCGAGACGCCCGTCGTCGATGAGGACGTCGGCGCCGAGCAGGAGCGAGCGGATCGCCGGGTCGTCGACCACCCCGACCACCGAGGCCTTGCCGGCGGCCAGGAAGGTGAACAACGCGCCGGTCGCACCAGTGGGAACCGGGCCGGTCGACGACCACGAACGCAGCGGATCACCGTCGGGTGGCTCGACCTTGATGACCTCGGCGCCGGCATCGACGAACAACTTCCCGGCGTACCCGCTGGATATCCCGGTGCCGATCTCGACGATCCGCATCCCCCCGAGCGGTGACTGCCATCGCTCCTGACTCATCGGTGCCCCCCGGCTCGTGGTGCAGCCCCTCGCCGCCCGACCATTGGACCACGGTCAGGCGAAGGTCGCACGCCGGTCAGGCGAAGACGCAGGTGCGGTTGTCCCAGACGAGCACCCGGTGTTCGAGATGCAGCCTGACGGCATCGGCCAAGGTCTTGCGCTCGACGTCGCGACCGATGCGCACGAGATCGGCGACCTCGTCGCGATGACTCACGGTGGCCACGCCCTGGGCGATGATCGGGCCTTCGTCGAGCGCCGAGGTCACATAGTGCGCCGTGGCTCCGATCAGCTTCACCCCGCGTTGATGGGCTCGCTGGTAGGGCCGGGCACCCGGGAAGGCGGGGAGGAAGGAGTGGTGGATGTTGATCATCCGACCCGGCCACGCATCGGTGATGCTGGCGGGCAGTACCCGCATGTAACGGGCCAGCACCACGAGATCGGGGTCGAACCGGGCCAGTGCGTCGGCGAAGGCCCGTTCCTGTCGGGCGCGAGCGTCACCATCGAGACCGCCCTCCACCAGCACGAAGGGGATGCCGTGCTGCGCGGCGATCGACGCGCCGGCCGACTTGTCGGAGACGACGGCGCGCACATCGACGTCGAGTTCCCCCAGTGACACCCGGGTGAGCAGATCAGCGACGCAGTGCAACTGCGCCGAACAGGCCACGACCATCGACTGGCGCTGGCCGGCGCGGTGCAAGGACCACTTCATCTCGAATTGCTCGACGAGTCGACGCAGACCGCGGTCGAACGAGTCCCAGTCGATCGGTCCGTCGATCTCGATGCGCTGCAGGAAGACGGCCGATTCCTGATCGGTGTGCTGATCGGCGTTGGCGATGTTGCCGCCGGTCGACGCGATCAGGGTGGCCACCGCGGCGACGACACCCGGTCGGTCGGCGCACTGCAGCGTGAGGACGGTGGTCGACGACATGGCGCTCAACCGATCAGCGACGCGAGGCCCCAGATGGCGGCGACCGCACCGATGACGATCATCACCACGCTGCGGGCGAGCGGCGGCCGTTCGAGATCCCCATCACCCGGGTCGCGTTGAGGACGGATGAAGGCGAGGATCGTGCCGATGGCCAATGCACCACCGATGGCGAGCAGCAACCAGGCGAGGATGTCCTCTCCGAGGAACATGGCGGGACCTTCCGGTCGACGGACGGGCTTCGGACGGTAGCGGCCGCCGGGAACGGGGTCGAAGTCGTCAGACGTCCGGGGCCGTGTCCGTGTCCGACCGCAGGTGGGCGAGCAGCCGATCGGCGGCCGGGACGGCGACTCGATCACGACGACGCACGGCCACCAGGTGTCGACGGGTGAGATCGAGTCGCGCTGGACCCGCACCCGCCTGAGCCTCGGGAAGCGCGGTCCACCCCATCCCCAGCCGGGCCATCTCCCGCAGCACCTCGGGTTGGTGCGACTCGGCCACCACCTCGACCGTCGCCCCCTGCCGCACCAGTTCGGCTTCGACCAATGCCCGGGTGTGGGAACCCCGGGGGAACAGGACCCACGGTCCCCAGGTCGAGGGTGGACCGACCTCGGCGCCCTCGGGAGCCACCACCACGATCGTCTCGGTGACCAACGGCTCGATCTCCAGACCCTCGTCGTCCTCCGGGGCCACCACCACGGCGAGATCGAGTTCGCCGCGGCGCACCTGATCGAGCAACGGTCCGCTCGGGGCCACCACCAGGTGCAACTGCACGTCCGGGGCCGACGCCCGGAAGGCCCGCACCCGTTCGGGCAGGTGGGTGACGGCGGCGGCGTCGATCATGCCGACGCGCAGACGACCGGCGCGCCCGGCATGGCGGTCGGCGAGGACGCGGGCCAGATCACGGGTGTCGGTGACCACCCGTCGGGCGTGGGCCAGGACCTCGGCGGCATCGTCACGCAGGACCTGCCGACGACCGACCCGCTCGAAGAGATCCACGCCACACCGGCGTTCGAGTTCGGCCAGACCCTGCGACAGCGCCGAGGTGGTGACCCCGAGCGAGGCCGCGGCCTCGGCGAACGTCTCGTGATCGGCCACGGCCACCAGGTAGGCCAACTGGGGAACCGTCAGGCTCAGCAACGGCGGCTCGGCGGGAGGTTCCGACGAGCGATCGGATCGGTGTGGGCTCGGCACCCCACCACCCTACTGTTCAGTAATGCTGTAGTGATGTGATCGAACGTGAAGCATCACCTACTGTCTCCCCCATGAACAGACCAGTGACCATCGCTCCTGCCACCGGCCGCCTCGGGGTGCTGACCCCCGGGATGGGCGCCGTGGCCTCCACCTTCATCGCCGGCGTGCTGGCGTCGCGAGCCGGACTGGCCGTGCCCGTGGGCTCGCTCAGCCAACTGGCCCATGTCCGGCTCGGCAAGCGCGAAGAGAATCGCAATCCCCTCATCCGGGAGTTCGTGCCCCTGGCCGATCTGGGTGACCTCGTGTTCGGAGGCTGGGATCCGATCAGTGCCAACGCACTGGAGGCGGCCCGGACCGCCGGCGTGCTGGAGGAGCGGGACCTCGGTCCCATCTCGGGCGAACTCGAGGGCGTGGTCGCCATGCCGGCGGTCTTCGATCAGCAGTGGGTGAAGCGACTCGACGGGACCCGGGTGAAGTCGGTGACCGGCAAGATGGCTCAGGCCGAGGCCCTGATGGCCGACATCGAGAAGTTCCGCGTCGACAACGACTGCGAGCGTCTGGTGATGGTGTGGTGCGGCTCGACCGAGGCCTATCAGGAGGCCAGTGCCGTCCACGCCTCCATCGAGTCGTTCGAGGCCGGACTGCGGGCCGACGACGACAACATCTCCCCCAGTCAGATCTACGCCTACGCCGCGCTCATGAGTGGCGTGCCCTACGCCAACGGTGCACCGAACCTCTCGGTGGATCTCCCGTGCATGCGCGAACTGGCCGCACGCGAGGGTGTGCCGATCGCCGGGAAGGACTTCAAGACCGGTCAGACGTGGATGAAGACACTGCTCGCTCCGGGACTCAAGGCGCGCATGCTCGGGCTGCGCGGCTGGTACTCCACCAACATCCTCGGCAACCGCGACGGCGAGGTGCTCGACGATCCCGACAACTTCAAGACCAAGGAGGTCTCGAAGCTGGGCGTCATCGATTCGGTGCTGCAACCCGACGTCTACCCCGAGTTGTACGGCGACGTCGATCACGTCGTCCGCATCAACTACTACCCCCCGCGCGGTGACAACAAGGAGGGGTGGGACAACATCGACATCTTCGGTTGGATGGGCTACCCCATGCAGATCAAGGTGAACTTCCTGTGCCGGGATTCGATCCTGGCCGCGCCGATCGTGCTCGACCTCGCGCTGTTCATGGATCTGGCCGCTCGCGCCGGACAGAGCGGCGTGCAGGAGTGGCTGAGCTTCTACTTCAAGGCCCCCCAGGCCGCGACCCCGGTTCCGGCGGAACACGATCTGTTCATCCAGCAGACGAAGCTGAAGAACACCCTGCGTGAGTGGATGGGCGAGGAGCCCGTGACCCACTCCGAGGCGGGCTGATCCGCACGGTGCGGCCCCACCCTCTCTCCCGCTAGGGTCACGGTCCCAATCTGTTCACGGAGGCCGGACGTCCCCGGCCCCCCGACTTCCGGAGAACCACCATGCCCGTCCCCTCTGACGCCGAACTCGGTCCCCTCGCCGCCCTCGCCGGTACCTGGGAGGGTGATCAGGGAATCGACATCTCCTACCACCACGACGTGGGCGAGATCGTGGAGACCCCGTACCGCGAGAAGGTCGAACTCAAGCCGTTCGGTCCCGTCGACAACGGTGTCCAGACCCTCTTCGGTCTCGACTACCGCATGGCCGCCTACAAGCAGGGTGAGGACGAGCCGTTCCACACCGAGGTCGGCTACTGGCTGTGGGATGCCGCCAACGGGCAGTTCATGCGTTCGTTCATGGTGCCGCGTGGTCAGACCGTCATCGCCGGTGGTGATGCCTCGGCCGACTCGAAGGTGATCGAACTGAAGGCCGAGCACGGCTCGAACACCTACGGCGTGCTCTCGAACAAGCACCTCGAGTCGAACGCCTTCACCCCGTCGTACACCTGCACCCTCACCATCGGTGACGGCGAGTGGAGCTACGACGAGACCACCACCTACGAGGTGAAGGCCAAGGGCCTCACCATCGCGCACCGCGACCGCAACACGCTCAAGAAGGTCGGCTGAGCCCAGCGTTCATCCACAGCGTTGCAGGAGGCCCCGCTGCGGCGGGGCCTCCTCGCGTCTGGATGACTAGTTTCGCGCCGTGGCCAGCGACCGGATGATGCGGATGATGAATCGTCTCCACAGCGGAGTACTCCGTCTGACTCGCGGTCGGCTCGGATGGAACCTCTACGGAATGCCTGTGGTGGAGCTCACGACGATCGGAAGGCGATCCGGTCAGCCTCGTACATCACTCCTCACGTCTCCGGTCCAAGTGGACGGTGGATATGTGGTCGTTGCGTCTCGTGGAGGCGACGATGTCCACCCTGCATGGTTCTTGAATCTCCGATCGAATCCCGAGGTTCGGGTCCGAACCGGTCGAGGTCCCGCCCGGACGATGAACGCCCGTATTGCCGAGGCGTCGGAAGCGGCTTCTCTGTGGAACGAGATCGGCGAGTACAAACCTCATTACCTGCGTTATCAGGAGCGGACGTCCCGTCCGATTCCTCTCGTGATTTTGAGCGATTCATCGACCTGATCGAAATCAGATCATGGCGATTCCCGATCGAACAGCCGTGTACGAAGCGACGGCGACGAGGAGCCACACGAACCATCGTTGAAGGACCGACGGATCATGATCCATCGCCAGTCGAGTCCCCACCACCACTCCGGCCAAGCTCGCCAACAGGAAGGGGAGGACGACATCCCACTCGATCGTTCCGGAATCGAGTCGAGTAGCGAGAGCCACCACGGAGTTCACGATGATCACCAACAAGGAGGTTGCCGCCGCCTCGTCCATGCGGAACCCGAGGGCCAGGACGAGCGCCGGGACAATCACGAATCCACCGCCCACGCCGAAGAATCCGGTCAGCATTCCGACAACGGTTCCGGCCAGCACGACCTTCACGACCGTTCCTGCATCGACACGGATGCTCGATCGATGCGCTGTAGGTGAATCGGTCTCATCCCTCTCGATGACTTCACCGAGGCTCGACTCGGACACCACCGACGATGCCGGTCGAGCCAGCCGACGCCACATCGCCCATGCCGCGACGAACATCAGCAACGAGAACGCGAAGAGGAGAAGTTCAGGATCGACCGAGCGATTCCATGCGGAACCGAGCAACGATCCTCCGACACCCGCAGCCCCGAAGACCAACCCCGAGACGACGTGCACGCGTCGGGCTCGAAGATGGCCGATGACCCCGAGGCCGGAGGTGATGGCCACCAGGAGAAGGGAAGTCGTCGTCGCTTGTTTCGGAGACTGACCGGCACCGTAGACGAGAGCAGGAACCGCGAGTATCGATCCTCCACCGCCGAGAGCACCGAGCGACAGTCCGATGAGGAACCCCAGGGGCGAAGCGAGAAGCGCTCGCCAATTCATCTCAGACCACGACGCCGGCCGCGCCCTCGGTGTCGCGCAGCGGTCGTCCGGCGGACGACCACGCCAGCATCCCGCCGGCCATGTTCACCGCATCGATCCCCCGGCCAAGCAGCCACGACGTGACCTTGCCGGAACGATTGCCCGACCGGCACACGATCGTGAGTCGACCCTGCGGCAGTTCACCCAGACGGTCGGCCAACTGCGACATCGGGATGTGCAGCGCGCCCTCGATGTGGCCGGCCTCCCAC
>VERC01000075.1 GCA_018882825.1 Acidimicrobiia bacterium
CGTTCCTGACTGCCGGCGCGCGGCCCGGGCGTCCTCGGGCAGACTGTCGGCCCGCCGAGAACCACCGGTACCGATCCGACCGGATCGGACTCAGATCAGAAGAGGAATGCCGCCATGGTCATGACGATGATGCGCTTCAACTGCATCCAGCCCGGGCTGGAGCCGAACGAGATGGCCGATCGCTACAACGCCATGCTCGACATGGTGCAGGTGCTCGACGAACTCGGTGGCGGATTCGTGTCGCTGGAGGAGCACCACGGTGCCGAGAACGGCTGGAGCTCGTCGCCGTTGACGATGGCCGCCGCCATCCTCAGCCGCACCAAGAACGTGTCGGTGTCGATCTCGGCCCTGCTCGTGCCGCTGCACGATCCTCTGCGCATCGCCGAGGACATCGCCGTGATCGATCTCATGTCGAAGGGCCGACTCACCGTGATCGGCGGGATCGGTTACCGCCCGTCGGAGTACGCCGCGCACGGGAAGTCGTGGGAGGACCGCGGCAAGATCATGGACGAATGTGTCGATGTCATGCTCAAGGCATGGACGGGTGACCCGTTCGAGTACCGGGGCACGCCGGTGCGCGTCACGCCGCGTTCGTACACGCAGCCGCGTCCGCCGTTCCTGCTCGGTGGCACCTCCAAGCCCGCGGCCCGCCGTGCGGCGCGATTCGGTCTGCCGGTGATGTGGGCGGCACCGGTGCCCGAGGTCGAGGCCTACTACTACGAGAAGTGCGCCGAGTACGGCACGCAGGGCTTCGCCATGGCGCCACCCGAGACCTTCCACCACACCTTCTTCGCCGAGGATGTCGACACGGCGTGGGCGCAGATGGGCCCGCACCTGTTGCACGAGGCGACCGTGTACCACTCGTGGCAGACCTCGGACATCCGGTCGTCGGCCCATTCCTACGCGTCGAACGTCGACGAACTGCGGGCCGAGGGGCTCTATCAGATCGTCTCGCCGGCCGAGGCGGTCGAGGAGGCCAAGGCCGCCGGTGATTTCGCCATGTTCTCGATGCACCCGCTGTGCGGAGGGATGCCCATCGATCTCGGGTGGAAGCAGATCGACCTGCTGCGCAACGAGATCCTCCCGGCACTGGCCTGACCCGGCTGCGGGAGTCGCCCGGCCGTTGTACCGTTCCGGTGCTCACACGACACCGGGGGGAACGATGGCCACGAACAACTGGGGACGCTGGGGCGCGGAGGACGAGCGCGGGGCGCTCAACCATCTCACCCCCGAGGTGATCAAGGCCGCAGCGGCGTCGATCACGACGGGGCGCGTCTACAGCCTCGGCATCCCGATCCAGGGCCACGGCGTGCCGCTGCTGGACTACCGCGGTGTGCCCATGCGACTCACGCTGCAGGACGGGACCGACGACGGGATGTACGCCAGTTATGGCGCGCAGCCCGGCACCGGTGCGCACGAGGACGTGCTGGTCATGGCCTCGCACACCACCTCGCACATGGACGCGTTGATCCACGTCTACGAAGATCACCAGCACTACAACGGTGTGCCCTTCGGTGAGATGCGCGCATTAAGTGGTGCGGCCAAGCTCGGCATCGAGAAGGTGGGTGGGTTCGCCGCCCGCGCCGTGCTGCTCGACATGGTCGCCCACATGGGCGCCGAGGGCTGGCTCACGCCCGGCACGATGCTCACCGCCGCCGATCTGCAGGCCTGCGCCGCGGCACAGGGCACCGAGGTGCGAGCCGGTGACGTCGTGCTGATCCGCACCGGTCACCTCGACATGTGGTGGGACAACAACGCCAAGGGCGAACCCGAGGGCTTCGCCCAGGCCGGTATCGGTGCCGACGCCGCCGAGTGGTTGGCGGCGATGGACGTCACCGCCGTCGGCTCCGACAACGCCGCGGTCGAGGTCATCCCGTTCGACAACAACGACTTCCTCATCGTGCACAAGATCCTGCTCGTGCAGGCGGGTATCTATCTGCTCGAACACCTCGACCTGCGCGCCGCCGCGGCCGACGGCAGCCATGAAGGCGTCATCGCCGTGGCACCGCTCAAGGTGACGGGTGCGACCGGTTCACCCATCAACCCGATCTTCATCGCCTGATCTCGACACGGATGGCACCGCGTCATCCGCATCGAGCCGATCACAACTGAGAAAGAGGTGCGATGCGCACCCGTTCCGTCCGTATCGTCGTATCGCTGGCCGTCACGCTCACCCTCGTGGTGGGTGTGGCGGCCTGCGGTTCGTCAGGGAGTTCGTCGACCACGACCACGGTGCCGCCGATCCTGCCGGCCGCCGAGTCGTCGTTCGGGGTCGGTTTCCGACAGGTCACGGTGAAGGATCCAGCCGGTCGCCGCGACCTCTCGGTCGACGTCTGGTACCCGACGGCCAAGGGGACCACCGGCACCGTCGCCCGCTACGCACTGCTGCCCACCGCGTACATCGACTCGACGTTGGCCGTCGCCGAGGCCCCCATCGCCGATGGCTCGTTCCCGCTGATCGTCTACTCGCACGGCAGTGGTGGTCAGAAGTTCATCGCATCGTTCATGACCGAGGCCCTGGCGGCGAAGGGTTTCGTCGTCGTCGCCGCCAATCACACCGGAGACACCGCCATCGACCGGGTGGCGAACACCCAGGCCATCCCCGATCAGAACGACCTCAATCGGCCCGCCGATGTCTCCCGCCTGATCGACGACATGCTGGCCCGATCGAAGGCCACCGGCGACGTCTTCTCCGGACGCGTCGATGCGAATCGCATCGGCGTCGTCGGACACAGCTACGGCGGCTACACCGCCATTGCCACGACGTCGGGTCACTCCACCCCACTCGGTTCGGTCACGCCCGATCCGCGGGTGAAGGCGATCGTGGCCCATGCGCCCTACACGCTGCGGCTCACCCCCGCCGAACTGGCCGCCGACAAGGTGCCGACGATGCTGATCGCCGGCACCAAGGACATCACCACGCCGACGGCCACCAACGCGATGGTGGCGTTCGAATCGATCACCGGTCCGCCGGTGATCCTCGCCCAGATCACGGGCGCGGCCCACCAGTCGTTCACCGATGTGTGCACCTATCTCGACCAGATCCCCAAGCTGCCCGATGCACCGGCGTTCGTGGTGAGCGTGGTGCAGGCCCAGGCCAAGGAGGGATGCGGTCCCGACTTCATCGACTACGCCCGGGGACTGGAGTTGATCAACATCCTCACGATCGCCTTCCTCAAGACGTACGTGGCCGGAGAGATCGGCTACGACACGTACTGGGGTGTGTGGGCGGCGGCCCAGCCCGAGTTGATGGTCGACGTCAGGCCCTGAGGTGACACCGGTTCGGTCGTTGCGTCACGAGGTCCCGTCACCGGCCATCGGTCGACGATTCCTGGTCGTCGGGGCCCTTCTGCTCGCCGCCGGTCTCTCCTTGGCGGTGTTGGTCGCCTCGGGGATCGACGCCGCCAACGCCCGGGATCTGCCGATCAACACCTGGTTCCACGATCGGGCCGATACCGAGGGTGTCTTGCGGTCGGTGTCGGAGTTCGTGACGTGGATCGGGGCCGGTCCGCACATCGTCCCCATCGAATTGGCCACCGTTGCGGTGCTGCTGCTGGTGCGTCGGTGGCGCTGGGCGGTGTTCGTGTTCGTCTCGTCGATGGGCGGGCACATCCTGTCGAACCTGACGAAGCGGATCGTGGAGCGTCCCCGCCCGCCGTGGTTCATCATCCACGCCGATCAGACCGTGGCGATGTTCCCGTCGTTCCCGTCCGGTCACACCACTGCGGGCATGGCCGGGATCGTGGCCATCGCCATCACGCTGTGGTTCGTGCTGCCCCGCCCGTGGTCGACGATCACGGCGTGGGTCGTGGGTGTCGTCGGCGTGGCCCAAGGACCCAGCCGCCTGTTCCTGGCCACGCACTGGATCACCGATGTGCTCGGTGGTCTGTCGTTCGGTGCCGGCTGGCTCCTGCTGGTGTGGGGCGCGTTCCTGGTGTGGCTGGCCCCTCGCCCCGCATCCGATCCCTCCCGCGACGCGACGGCGTCGCTCGGACCGCCGGGTTGAGGCGAGCCTCGACTCAGCCGGCGGCGCGGTCGGCGGCCACGGCGTCGAGCAGCTCGTACTCGTCGCTGGTGTCGGCCCAGTCCTCGAACTGCAGGACGCCGAGCGTGTCGAACCGCTTGCGCAGCCACCCGTCGTTGGCGTCGAGCAATCCCAACTTCTTCGAGTTGGGAACGATCTTGGAGAACAGCAACTGTTGGAACGGGTCGGCGTTGCGCTGTTCGGCGGTGGCGCCGGTGCGGAAGATGCGCACGGCGTCCTTCACCGGGACGTCGAGACGTTCCCACATCTCCTGGGAGAGGAATCGATCGCGCATACGCACTGCCGCCTCGAAGGCGAACTCCTGACGCTCGAGCAACTCGGCATCGGTGAGGTGCTCGTAGTACTCCTTCAGGGAGATGACGCCGAAGGCGACGTGTCGCGCCTCGTCACTCATCACGTACCGCAGCAACTGCTGGAGCAGCGGATCCTTGGTGGCCTGGAGGAGCATCCCGAACGAGGCGAGGGCGAGACCCTCGACCATGATCTGCATGCCCAGATAGGTGATGTCCCAACGGCTGTCGGCGATGATGTCGTCGAGCAGCATCTCGAGGTGATGGTTGATCGGGTAGTGGCTGTGCAACTTGGTGTCGAGGTACTTGGCGAACACCTCGACGTGCCGAGCCTCGTCCATCACCTGGGTGGCGGCGTAGTACTTGGCGTCGATCCACGGCACGGTTTCCACGATCTTCGCCGTGCAGATCAGCGCGCCCTGCTCGCCGTGCATGAACTGACTCATCGTCCAGTTCTGACGTTCCATGGCGAAGCGAACCCACTGGTCCTCGGTCCAGCGCTCGAGGGCGGTGCCACTCACGTCGACACCGATCATGGCCAGCAACTCGGGTGAGGGACGCAGTTCATCCTCACGGATGAGTCTCTCGGTGTCGACCTCGATCGACCAGTCGAGATCGGTCTCACCGTTCCACTGTGAGGACTTGGCCTTCTCGTAGAGCTTGATGAGCGGGACCCGGCTTCGTTCGTAGTCCCATGTGAAGATGGCATCGGCGTTGTCGCGCACGGCGTGCACGACCTCGTCGGCATCGGTGTTGGTGATGGCGATGATGGCGTCGAGGTCGTCGACGTCGCTCCGCCCCAGGATCTCGCTGTCGGATCGTGACATGACCCACCTCCTCCTGTGCGGAGCATACGACCGAACGGGTGACCGAACCCGGACGACCCGTCCCGGCTCCTCCGATGGGGTCAGCGGAGCGGCTCCAGCGATCGCAGTCGCCACGATCCGGTCTCCGCGTAGGTGACCTGACCGATCGGGGAGTCGGTCCGCAGTCTCACCGTTCGCTCCATGCGTACGAGCAGGAAGGTCTCGACCGTGTACCAGTAGTCGATGCGGGTGGTGCCGCGCTGGGGTCCCTCCAGTGTGTCGACCTCCACGTGGTGGAAGGTCGGTACGGCGACGCCAGCGATGTCGATCGATTCGGCATCGACGAGGGTGAACGACACCTCCGACGTGGTGATGCCCGACACGGAGGTGGTCGTGCCGAGACAGCGGTAGCGGGACTCGTCCCCGGGTCGGGCGCCGGTGCGGATGATCGTGCCCGGTGGATCGCACCGGAAGTCGGCGCGTTCCTCCACGGTCATGACCCCGAGGTCCCATCGTGTGACGGTGAGGTTCGACCGCTCGATCACGTCGCCGTCGCGGACACACTGGCTCCATGTCTGCCGGAAGTCCTCGTTGAAGTCGACCTCGGTCGTCCAGCAGTCCTCACCGTCGGCGCGCACGATCACCGGGATCGTGGCGCCATAGGACTGCGAGGTGGGCGGGAAGTCGATCGACGCGCGTCCCGAACCCTCGGCCACGTACACCCCCGGTCGAGGTCGCTGCACGACGGCACCGATGGACTCCAGTGCTCTCGGATCGCCGGCGCGGAACTCGGCCAGAGCGTCGTCGAGTGATCGTTCGCCGGGAGACTCACGGGTGAACCACACCCCAGTGATCACGGCGATCGCCACCACGACCAGTGCGACGATGCCGCCGGCGACGAGGAGCGATCTCCGCCGATGTGGTCGACTCAGGGAGTCGTCGCCGCCCACAGCGAACTCATCGCCACGACGTCGTACCAGAGCTCGTTCTGTGCGATCACCTCTCCAGTGGCGTCGCGCCCGGTGCCGTTGAGGGCCAGTGCGGCGCCCATGCCCCAGCGGCTCGACCACATCGGCGAGCCGGTGTCGATCGAACGGCCCACGAACGCCGCAGCGTAGACGTCGATCAGGGCGGCGGCTTCCTCCACCGAACGGACGAGACCGGGGATGTCGATCGTGCTAACCGCGTCGGTCCCGATCGCCGAGCCGCTGATCCCGGTGGCCGAGGTGTTGGCCACGAGTCCGGTGCCGATCACGAAGAAGGTGAAGGCCAGTGCCGACTGACGGATCTCGTCGTCGATGGTCTGGATGCCGGAGGGGATCGACTCGGCCTCGGCCGACAGCGCACGGAGGGCGAGGACGGTGAAGGCGGGCTGGCCATTGCCGTCGGTGGTGACCGAGCGTCCCCGACTGACGACGGTGGTGTAGTAGTCGGCGTTGGCCTTGCCGGCGCGCACGAGGAAGTCGGTGTAGCCGGACAGGAACTCGGCCGGCGGACGACGCGTGGTGACCTTCGCATTCGGTGCCGAACGCACCATGGTCAGTGCGTCGGCCTGGAACACGTCGATGGAAGCCTCTTGCTCGGCGATGGCGGCCCCGGTGACCGTCAATCCTGCGGCCGTGATCGATCCGTCGGCCAGACCGTCCTCGATGCCGGCGAGGACTGCGTCGGAGTAGGTGGTCCAACCCAGAGCGGATGGTGTGAGGATCTGGGCGACGGCGTCGGCCCCGGTCACCTGTGATCCGGTCTGGAGGACCTCGGCGGCGCGGGCGCGCAGCGTGGCGACGTCGGCTCGCAGGGACCGGCGCGCGCCTTCGACACCACTGGCGGCGATGACATCGTTGACCTTGTTCGCACCCTCGGCCCGAGCCAGCACCGTGTAGGCATCGACGGCCACGCCGTAGGCCCGAGCGAGATCACCGGCGGCGAGCGCCGTCTCCGCCGAGGCGAGTTCACGTCGGGCGATCGAGCGTTCGGGACCAGCCAGCGTCGAGGGAGCGGCGGCGACACGGGCGCGCAATCGATCGATCAGTCCGCGGGTGGTGGCGTCGGCTGCGGCGTTCACGGGGGGCGACAGACCGGGAGCGCTGGTGCCGGGCGGGATCAACTGCACGCCCGTGAACGCCTCGTAGGCCTGCGCCACGCTGTCGACACCGCGGACCTCGAGCCCGAGCGAGTTGCCGTAGGCGACCATGTCGTCGGTCGACGGCTCGCCCGAGGCCCGGAGGTTGGTGACGGGCAGCAGCACCTTGGTGTAGCCGGCCTTCGATGCGGCGCGGAGCTTGGCCGGGATCTCGCCGACCCTTCCGACGGATCCATCGGGAGAGATGGTGCCCGTCATCGTCATGTCGCGGCGCAGCGTGTCGCCGCGCAGACCCGCGAGGGTGCCGACAGTGAGCATCGCGCCGCCCGACGGACCGTCGATCTGCCCGGTGACCCGATAGCTGACGTCCACCGTCGCCGGGTCGAGGGCGCTGGCCAACGTGGCCACGGCTGCAGCACTGGCCGTGGCGGCGTTCCACTGGGCGCCTGTCCTCTTGGCCTGGAGGTCGTCGAGGTTGAGCGTGAACTGGGCGCCGCCGTCGCCGATCGTCACCTTCGCCGGCTCGATTCCCGACTGCACCTCACCATCGGCCGAGGCCCCCGCCCACAGCACCGGCACCGTGATCGTCCGGCCGGTCGGACCCCCCGAACCCGAGCAGGCGACGGTCGATGACCCCAAGAGGAGGGCGATGGCGATGGTCCCGAGGACCCGGTGGCGTCGCATCGTCCGAGCCTAGGACGGCGGCGACGATGGGCGCGCCCGGGGCGTCGACAGCGTAAGTTCCTCGGGTGGCAAGGAAGAGTCTGTCGCAGAGTGACTTCATCGAAGCAGGAACGGAGTACCTCCGCGACCACACGCTGTCCGAGCTCACCATGCGCGTCCTCGGCGACCTGCTCGGGGTGGACGCCACGGCCTGCTACCGGCATTTCTCGGGCAAGGCCGAGTTGCTCACGGCGATGCTCGACACACTGCTGGGCCAGGTGCTCGAGGCAGTACCCGAGGTCGTCACCGCGCCTCGTGAACTTCTCGAGGCCCAGTGCGTGGCCATGCGTCGGGTCATGCACGACAACCCGCAACTGGCGACGGCGATGGTGGCCAGCGAGGGACAGATGCCCAACGCGCTCAAGATGGCGCGCCGTTCGATCGCCGCGCTTCGCAGCGGCGGACTCGATGGCGACGAACTGATCCGGTCCTACCAGATGATCGAGAGCTACGTGATGGGGGCCACGCAGTTCGACCTGATGGAGGCTCCGCACAACATGGAGATCCGTGCCGCTCGTTACGGCATGTTCGAGGATCCGGCGTTCGTCCGTGCCGCCCGTTCGGTCCGCTCCGTCGCTGCGATCACCGAAGAGTCCTTCCTCGCCGGCCTGCGCATCCTGCTCGACCAGTGTCTCGGCCAGTCCCGCTGACCGCACTCGGGCGCCTGGTTCGAGTCGTTCGTCAGTCTGGAGACTCTTCGGCCAGGGCGAGCACACCGTCGATGGCGCGTTGTGCCTCCCGCATGGCCTCGTGCTCGTCATCGGCGAGGTGCGGATCGATCACCTCGTTCCACCCCTCCGGTGTGAGCCGCACCGTCATGCCCAGCACTCCGTGCAGGTCGAGTTCACCGTCGAGTCGCACCTGCGCCGGGACCACCGTCTCGGTGCCGGCCAGTACTGCACCCACCAGTTCGGCCACGGCGTGAGCGGTGACGATCTCGGTGGTGTGACCGGCCGTGGTGTGGACGAGGAACGCCTTCACCGCAGCCCTGATGTCGGGTGGCAACTCGGCCGCCCGGGCGAAGGCGGCGTGCACCTGGTTGCGGGCCACGATGTCGAGCAATTCGGCGCGGTGAGCGACGATCTCGTCGGCCAGCCCGGATAGTGGACGACCGGCCCGCAGCGAGTCGATGACGGCGCGCACCTCGGCAGGGTCGCGATCGTCGATCTCGATACCACTCCACACCGGTACGAGATGATCACCGTGCTGACCGAGCATGAGGGCGCGCACATGCGTGCGCCTCGTCCCGAAGGTATCGGCCAGTTCACGACGGAAGCGGAGTGAGTCGGAGAACGACCCGGCGCCCAGCACCCGGTGGCGACCGAGGTGGCGGCTCAACACGTGCACACCCAGTTCGACAGGATTCGACTGGACGATGACCAACGGAGGAGCAGTCCGTCGCTCGAGCACCTCGGCATAGGTGGAGAACACGGCGAGGTTGTCCCGGGCCAGAGCGACTCGGTCGACGTTCGCCCGTGGGTCGGTGGGGACCGTCCTCCCGGCCAGCATCACCACCACATCGGCATCGACGGCATCGGGGTCGTCGGTGATCTCGATGGTCGGCGCGTCATCGGCAAAGGCATCGCGCAGGTCGGCCCGCAGACCGTGCAACTCGGTCTCGCTGGCCCCGCCGTGGTGGCCCACCAACTGGAGCCG
>VERC01000076.1 GCA_018882825.1 Acidimicrobiia bacterium
CTGCGGCGGATGTCGGACTGGGTGTCGAGATCGATGTCGACCACCACGACGGCGTCGCCCGACGGACCGGCATCGGCGAGTACGCGACCCCAGGCATCGACGATCATCGTGTGTCCATGACGTTCGATGCCGTCGGGACTCGTTCCCCACTGGGCGGCGGCGATCAGCGCCACCTGGTTCTCGACGGCGCGGGTTCGCACCAGGAGTTCCCAGTGGTCGCGCCCCGTCACGGCCGTGAAGGCCGAGGGGACGGCGATCATGGCGGCGCCGGCGAGCGTCTCCAGGCGGAAGAGTTCCGCGAAGCGAAGGTCGTAGCAGATCGTCAGTCCCAGGGTCGTGCCCGGTGCATCCACCACGACCGGTTCGTCGCCGGCGGTGAACGTGTCGGATTCGCGTGACCGTGCGCCGTCGACTTCGACGTCGAACAGATGGACCTTCCGGTACCGACCGAGCACCGCACCGTCCGGTCCGATCGCGACCGTGGTGTTGAAGAGGCGGTCCTCGGACTCCTCGACGAGACTGCCGGCCACCAACGTGGTGGCGGTGTCACGGGCCAGCGCCCGGGCCCATCGCATCGTGGGGCCGTCCATCGGTTCGCCCCGCGTTCGCATCGTCGAGTTGCGGTGCAGCGAAGCGAACAGTTCGGGCAGCACGATCAGCGCCGCTCCCTGTCGGGCCGCGTCCCCCACGAGGGCGGTGGCGCGCACCAGGTTCGCGTCGTGGTCCTCGTCGCACCGGAACTGGATGGCCGCCACCTTCATGGGCCGACGGTACCCGTGGTCAGGTGTCGGGGGGTCGGGCTCGCCATTCGGCTCGACCGTCCCGGACGGCCGTGGCCGACACCTCCCGATGAGTGGGGTCGAGATCGAGGACGATCACCTCGACGAGCTCGGCGGCACCGGCGCCGGGATCATCGCCCAGTTCGATCCACGGGTGTCGGGGTGCCAGCGCCACGGTGGGCAGTCGGCGCAGGGCCTCGTCACGAGCGTTCGTGCCCCCGTACCACTCGGGATCGAGCACCTGGGCCCACTTGTCGCCACCGAGCACCAGAACGTCGTAGCCCTCGGCGATGTCGACGAGGAGGCTGTCCGTCGTCGATCGCACGGCCAGACGGGTGTCGAAGGCGGTGATCTCCGACAGTCGGGCCAGACGATCATCGATCGGTGTGAGGCGAGTGTCGTCCTTGCCCAGCGTCGCCGCCGAGATGGTGAGGTCGAGTCGCGCCAGTCCGAGTTGGTCGAGTGCAGCGCGGGCGATGGCCACATGCGCGATGGTCGCCGGGTCGAACGTGCCCGGGTACACGCCGACGAGCGACCGCTCCGGCGAACTGGTCATGACGACTGGCCGAGGACGCTACGGACGTCGACGCTGGGGCGGCCCAGGGCTTCGGCCACGGCCTGGTTGACGACGACACCACCCGCGATGTTCACGCCCCGGGCCAATGCGTCATCGGCCGAGACCGCGTCGACCGGACCGAGTCGCGCCAGTTCGGCCAAGTAGGGCAGAGTGGCGTTGGTCAAGGCATGGGTGGAGGTGTGGGGAACGGCCCCGGGCATGTTGGCGACCGCATAGTGCACGACGCCGTGCTCGACGAACACCGGATCGGCGTGCGTGGTCTCCCGGGAGGTCTCGACGCAGCCGCCCTGGTCGATGGCGATGTCGATGATCACCGCTCCCGGCTTCATCGACGCCACCATGTCGGCCGACACCAGCACCGGCGCGCGACCGCCCGGCACCAGCACCGCGCCGATGAGGAGATCGGCTTCGGCCACGGCCCGTTCGACGGCGCCCCGGTTCGACGTCACGGTCGTGATGCGGCCCATCTGGATCTGATCGACGTGACGCAGACGATCGATGTCGCGGTCGAGCAGATCGACCTGCGCCTCGAGTCCGGCGGCCATCCACGCTGCGTTCCATCCGACGTTGCCGGCACCCAGCACCACGACGCGAGCCGGGCGAACTCCGGGTGCGCCACCGAGCAGTAGGCCGCGGCCTCCGTTGTGGTGTTCGAGGAAGTGGGCGCCGATCTGCACGCTCATGCGTCCGGCGACCTCGCTCATCGGGGCCAGGAGGGGCAGTGCGCCGTCATCGGTCTGCACCGTCTCGTAGGCGATGGCGGTGACGCCTCCGGCGAGCAGTGCGTCGGCCACCCGAGGAGCGGCGGCGAGGTGCAGATAGGTGAACAGCACGAGTCCGGGACGGAACCGTTCCCACTCCGGCTCGAGGGGTTCCTTCACCTTGCACACCAGATCGGCCCGCTCCCACACCTCGTCGGCACCGACGATCTCGGCCCCGGCACGGCGGTACTCGTCGTCGGGGATGGACGAGTCGACCCCGGCACCGCGTTCGATGAGCACGGTGCTGCCGTGATGGAGCAACTCGCGCACGCCATCGGGGGTGATGGCCACCCGGTGCTCCTCGGGCTTGAGTTCACGGGGAACGCCGACGCGCAGTGGGGTGGTCGCCATGGGTCCTCCTCGGGTCGGATGCGACCACGGTACGTCCGGTTCCCTACGATTCGGCGGTCGACGCTCCGCCGTCCCGCGTCGCAGGGGGATCGATGTCCGACACCGTGCACACCGAGATCAGGGGTCGCACCCTCGTCATCCGTCTCGACCGAGAGGCCAAGCGCAACGCCATCGACGAGGAGATGGCCCTCGGCATCGACGACGCGCTCAACCGTCTCGCCGACGATCCGGACCTGTGGGTGGCGGTGCTCACCGGCGCGCCGTCGGTGTTCAGCGCCGGCACCGACATGCGCGCCGGCATCCACACCACCGAGCGAGGTGGCCAGTACGGGGTGATCCGGCGCGAGCGCATCAAGCCCTTGATCGCCGCGGTGGAGGGAGCTGCGCTCGGTGGCGGCTTCGAGGTCGTGCTCGCCTGCGATCTGGTGGTGGCCGGGCGGTCGGCCACGTTCGGGCTGCCCGAGGTCAAGCGCAGTCTCGTGCCCATCTGTGGGGGCGTGTTCCGGGCCCCTCGGGCATTGCCGCGCAATGTGGCCCGCGAACTGCTGCTCACCGGCGACTCCATCGACGCTGTGCGGGCCGAGCGGCTGGGTCTGGTCAACGTCGTGTGTGGTGACGGCGAGGCGGTGGAAGAGGCGGTGGCCCTGGCCGAGCGGATCTGCCGCAGCGGTCCGGTGGCCGTACGCGAGACGATGCGGTTCCTGGCCGAGATCGATCGTCCCGGTGAGCGACTCGGCTGGCACGAGACCGTGCATTCCGAGCAGGTCGTGCGTTCGGCGGCCGATACGGTCGAGGGGGTCAACGCGTTCTTCGAGCGACGAGAGCCGAACTGGACCGGCCGCTGAACGCCCGGCACAATCGCTACGAGGGGGATACATGGACTTCGACGAGACACCCGAGGAAGCCGCATTCCGGGCCGAGTGCCGGGCCTTCCTCTCGCAGCACGGCGCGCCCAAGGCACCGGGTTCGACTCAGGTCACGATGAGCACGTTGGCCGAGGACGAACTGGCCCATGTCAAGGAGTGTCGTGACTGGCAGCGGGTCAAGGCCGACGCGGGGTGGGCCGGTCTCACGTGGCCGGTCGAGTTCGGCGGTCGCGGTCTCACCGGACTGCACGAGGGCATCTTCGCCGAGGAGGAGTCGACCTTCGACGTGCCGGCCGGGATGTTCGCTCAGGCCATCGGCATGCTGGGCCCGACGATCATCGTGCACGGCACCGATGAACAGAAGGAGCAGTTCCTCGCACCGATCCTGCGCGGCGAACAGGTCTGGTGTCAGTTGTTCAGCGAACCGAATGCCGGCTCCGACCTGGCCTCGTTGCGCACCCGGGCCGAACTCGACGGTGACGAATGGGTCATCAACGGTCAGAAGGTGTGGACCTCCTCGGCGCACGTCTCCGACTGGGGCATGCTGCTGGCCCGCACCGACTGGGATGTTCCCAAGCACCGCGGCATCAGCTTCTTCCTTCTCGACATGCGCACCCCGGGTATCGAGGTGCGACCGCTCAAGCAGGCCACCGGCGGGGCGGAGTTCAACGAGGTCTTCCTCACCGATGTGCGCATCCCCAAGGAGAACGTGCTCGGTGGGGTGAACAACGGGTGGGCCACCGCCATGACGACCCTCACCAGCGAGCGCGCCGGCATCGCCTCCAGTCGTGGTGACGGGTTCGCCGGAGTCCTGTCGCTCGCCCGTCGCTACGGGCGCACCGGCGATCCGGTGATCCGTCAGAAGTTGGCCCGGCTCCACACCGACTACGAGATCTCCCGATTCATCGGCTACCGGGCTCGCACGGCGGCCAGCAAGGGCGTGCCGCTCGGGCCGGAGGTGTCGACGATGAAGGTCGCCATCTCGAATCGACTCGCCTTCCAGGGCGACCTCGTCGAGGAGTTGATGGGCGCCGACGGGATGCTGTGGGGTCCTGACGCCATCGATGACGGCTACTGGCAGACGATGGTGTTCACCGGGCAATGGATGGCCCGCATCGGCGGCGGCACCGAGGACGTCCAGCGCAACATCGTCGGTGAACGCGTGCTCGGTCTGCCCCGTGAACCCAGCAACGATCGCACCACCCCCTTCCGCGATCTGCCGCACTGAGTTCCGATAGCCCGATGTTCGATCCGTTCGTACCGGGCTTCGCCGCCGATCCCTACCCGGTCTACGCCGCCGAGCGTTCCACCCGACCGGTGCAGCCGACGCCGTTCGGGCCGTGGATGGTGTTCGATCACGCCACGTCGGTGCGATTGCTGCGTGACGTGACCATGAGCGTCGACGTGCGCAAGGCGATCGAGATCACCGGTGTCGATCCTCGGAACCGCACCAGGATGAGGGCCGAACTGCTGCCCGATCGACCTCCGCGGGAGGACACGTCGATCCTCAACATCGATCCGCCCGATCACACCCGACTGCGCAAGTTGGTGAGCAGCGTGTTCACCCCGCGTCGGGTGGCGGACCTGCGGCCGGTGATCGAACGCATCGTCGATGGACATCTCGATGCCGTGGCCGAAGCCGGCGAGATGGATCTCATCGCCGACCTCGCCTTCCCGCTCCCGTTCACCGTCATCAGCGAGATGCTGGGTATGCCCGAGAGCGACCGCGAGCAGGTGCGGGAGTGGTCCCACACCCTGGTGCGGATCCTCGACTTCACCATCGGTCCCGAGGAACTCGTGCAGTGCATCCTCGCCGGGGAGTCGATGCGGGGGTACCTGTCGGAGGTCATCGAGTGGAAGCGCCGGAACCCCGGAGACGACCTGCTCACGGCGTTGCTCCAGGCCGAGTCCGACGGTGACGTCCTCTCCGACACCGAACTGCTCGACCAGGTGACGGTGCTGTTCATCGCCGGTCACGAGACGACGGTCAACCTCGTCGGCAACGGGGTGTGGGCACTGCTGCAGCACCGGGACCAACTCGAACTCCTGCGTGACGACCCCTCGATCGAGACGACCGCCATCGACGAGTTGCTCCGCTACGACTCGCCGGTGCAGATGTCGCGACGGATCGCCCTCGAGCCCATCGAGATCGGGGGGCATGCGATCGACGCCGGCGCATTCGTCCTGACGTGTCTGGGTTCGGCCAACCGAGATCCGCAGGCGTTCGGTCCTGATGCCGATGTCCTCGACCTGCGACGCGCCGATGCCGCCCGACACCTGTCGTTCGGCAGTGGCACCCACCACTGTCTCGGCGCATCGTTGGCCCGACTGGAGGGGACGGTGGCCATCACGCGTCTGCTGCGTCGCTTTCCCGACGTCGACGCGCAGGCCGATCCCGAGTGGAACGGCCGGCTCGTGCTCCGGGGGATGGACGGGCTGCGTCTGCGTCTGGGCTGAGCCCACCGGGGCTCCGGACGGGGGAGCGGTGGCGGATCGATCGGCGCCCGTCCCCGGCTCGGTGGCCGCGATGGCAGTCAGGGCAAGGCCTCGGGGGCGGACTGGCGGGGCCGGAGGGGCCGTCGGTAGGTTCGGCCTCCGGTCGAAGGGCGGAGTCCCCGGGGCCGACAACAGCTGCAGTGCGTGGTGCGGACCGGTCCCCGGACCGGTCCGCTCCGCGAGCGGCGCACGGTGGGTCTCGGTCGAGGGAATAGCCACCGCCGACTCGTGTTCCACTGGGCATGCACTGGTCGCTCCTCGCTTGGTCCGCGCTCGCCATCGTCATCGTCATGGTCGTCACGTGGGCGGTGAGCCTGCCGCTGCGCAACGCCTCGATCATCGATCCGGTGTGGTCGCTCGGCTTCGTGGTGGTCGGATGGGTGAGCTGGTTCGCCGTGCGCAGCGACGTCGATGCGGTGCGCGCCGGGGTCCTGCTCGCCTTCGTCACGATCTGGGGCCTGCGTCTGTCGTTGCACCTGTTCACTCGCAACGTGGGTCACGGTGAGGACTTCCGTTATGCGGCGATGCGTCGACGGTGGGGCGACCGGTTCCCGATCGTCAGCCTGTTCACGGTGTTCGCCCTGCAGGGCGTGCTCATGTGGATCGTGTCGCTGCCGCTGCAGTTCGGCATCGGCACACCGGGTCGGGCCACCGGCTGGGCCCTCGCCCTCGTCCTCGGTGCGGCGGTGTGGGTCGTGGGCCTCGCCTTCGAGACCATCGGGGATGCCCAACTGCGTCGCTTCCGGTCCGACCCCGAGTCGTCGGGCAAGGTCCTCGACACCGGGCTGTGGCGGTGGACCCGGCATCCCAACTACTTCGGTGACGCCTGTGTGTGGTGGGGCATCGGTGTGGTCGCCCTCGGTGCCGGTGGTTGGGCGTGGATCGCGTTGGTCGGTCCGGTGGTGATGACCACCCTGCTGCGTCGGGTGTCGGGCGTGACGCTGCTGGAGAAGTCGCTGGTGAAGCGACGTCCGGGTTACACCGAGTACGTGCGCCGGACGAGCCCGTTCGTGCCCCGCCCGCCCCGACCCTGAGACGCGGCGACCGCAGTGGTCGCCACCGGTAGCCTCTCGGCGCACGCCACAGGGGGAGTCGAGGTGTCCGAGGTCGAGCGGTTCGAGGTCGTCGCAGTGGGCGACGTCGCCGATGTCCTCGCCGTGCTCGTCGATCGACTCGGTCTCGTGGTGGAAGTCGACGAGCACGTGGCGCGACGCCGACTCGACTCGGCGGATCGTCGACTGGCCGATGTCGGAGTGGTGCTCGAGCACCGCAGCACCTCCGACGGGACTGCCGATCTCGTGTGGATCCGGGAAGGCCGAGCCGTGCATCGCATCGTCGGGGTCGCACTCGAACCGCCGGCCGACGCCACGGCGGCGCGGTTGCCCGTGCGACTGGCGACCGTCGCCGGCGCCGCCCCCTTCGTCACCGACGAGCCGGTCCACTCCCGGCTCGTCTCGTTGTCACGACTCGATGACGAGGACAAGACGACCGTGCGCGTGGTCGTCGACGACACCCCGGTCGGCATCGATCCGTCACCGGTTCTCATCGAGGTGGTGGGGCTCCGCGGCTATCGGTCCGATGCCGATCGACTCGTCGCCGAACTGCATGAGCACCTCGACGTGCGGGCGACGACCAGGTCGTCGGTCGAGCGGTCGGCGCCGCGGTCGACCGGGCCGTCGATCACCGGGTCGATGGCGGCCATCGAAGGATGGCGGATGGTGTTGCGTCGACTCACGACGAACATGAACGAACGCTTCGTCGGTGTGTTGTCGGGACGCGATCCGGAGGACCTCCACGCCTTCCGGGTCGCCGTCCGCCGGATCCGCACCCTCCTGCGCGAGGGGAGGGCGGTGCTCCCGCCCGACGAGCGGGCCCGCTTCCGGGCCGAGTTCCTCTGGCTCGGCGACGTCACCACGCCGACCCGCGACGCCGACGTGCTCGTCGCCGATCACCCCCGGTTCGTCGTGGAACTCGGTGTCGATCATCAGGACTGGTTGGCCCCGATGCTCGAGGTGTTCTGGTCGCACCGGGCCGAGGTGCAGATGCAGATGGCGAACGAGTTGCGATCGATACGTCGGATCGAGTTCGGCGCCGCATGGGCGGCGTGGCTCGAGGACGACTCGCGATGGACCACGAGCGCGGCGGCGGACGCGGGCCGACCGCTGGCCGAAGTGGCGGCGGCGTCGGTCCGCGACGCCCACGCCGAGGTGGTGCGCACCGGCCGACGGATTCGGAAGTCGTCACCACCTTCGGTGCTGCACGACCTGCGCAAGGACGCCAAGCGTCTCCGGTACCTCCTCGAGTCGTTCGCTCCGGTGTTCGATCCGGATGGGGTGTCGACGATGGCCGAGCCGCTGCGTCGTCTGCAGGACGCGTTGGGGACGTTCCAGGACGACGCCGTGCAGGCCGGCGCCGTGCACGATCTCATGGTCGAGCGTGATGACGTCGGACCCGACGTGATGATCGCCACCGAATCGGTGATCGAGCATCTCGAGCGCACCAGTCGCCGGGCTCGTGCGCAGTCCCGAAGGGCGTTCGAGGAGTTCGACGATCGACAGGTGCGACGAGCGGTCGAGCGACTCGTTCCCGAACGGAAGGGTTCGAAGCGATGAGGGTCCTGGCCACCTACAACATCAAGGGTGGGGTCGGGAAGACGGCGACGGCCGTCAACCTCGCCCATGTCGCCGCCTCACAGGGCGAGCGAGTGCTGGTGTGGGACCTCGATCCGCAGGGCGCCGCCACCTTCTACTTCCGCGTCAAGCCCAAGGTGCCCGGAGGCGGCAAGGCGATCGTGAAGGGCTCGTCGGTGCTGGCCGACACCATCAAGGCCACTGATCACGAGAACCTCGACCTGGTTCCCGCCGACTTCTCCTATCGGCACCTCGACCTGTGGCTCGACGATTCCAGGAAGCCACTGACGCGGATCCGGCGCGCGCTGCGGTCGGTCGCCGAGGACTACGACACCGTCATCCTCGACTGCCCTCCCAGTATCTCGTTGACCTCGGAGGGGATCTTCCGAGCCGCCGACGCCCTTGTGGTGCCGACCATCCCGACGACGTTGTCGTTACGGACCTACGAGCAGCTCGACCGATTCGTCGACGACAATCCGGACATGGTGCGCGACCTGTGCATCCTCGGGTTCTTCTCGATCGTCGATCGACACCGCCGGCTCCATCGGCGTTTCATGTCGGAGTTCCGCGCCACCCATCCCGATCTTCTCGAGACCGTGATCGTCAACTCGAGCGACATCGAGCGCATGGGGGTGGAGCGACGTCCGGTCGGTTCCTTCGCCCGGGGCTCGCGGGCCGCGAAGTCCTACGAGTCGCTGTGGAACGAGATCGAGCGGAGACTGGCTGGTCGATGAGCGCCGGGCGCTTCGCACCCAGCCCGACGGCGACCCTCCACCTCGGCAACCTGCGCACGGCGCTGGTGGCGTGGGCGGCGGCCCGTTCGGTCGGTTCGCCGTTCATGGTGCGCATCGAGGACATGGACGCCGTCGCCTGCCGACCCGAGCACGAGCGGTCGGCGCTGGTCGATCTCGAGCGACTGGGTCTCCATCACGACGGGCCCGTCCTGCGCCAGTCCGAACGGGCCGAGGTGTACGCGGCCGCGATCGACCGTCTGGTCGACGACGATCTGACCTATCCCTGCTACTGCACACGTCGTGAGGTGCTGGCCGAAGCGGCTGCGGCGGTGGCCGCGTCCCATGGCCGACCGCCGGGCGCCTACGTCGGGA
>VERC01000077.1 GCA_018882825.1 Acidimicrobiia bacterium
CTGTTCATGGACCTCGCCGCCCGGGCCGGTCAGAGCGGCGTGCAGGAGTGGCTCAGCTTCTACTTCAAGGCCCCCCAGGCGGCGACGCCGGTGCCCGCCGAGCATGACCTGTTCATCCAGCAGACGAAGCTGAAGAACACCCTGCGCGAATGGATGGGCGAGGAGCCCGTCACTCACTCCGAAGCGGGCTGACATGGGGTCGCGCGCCGTCGTCCTCGTGTCCGGCGTGCTGTCGCACACGCCGTTCACGACGCCGGATGCCGCATGCACCACCGGCTTCGCCGCCAGCAACACGCACACGTTCCTGCGGCAATGGCTGCTCGATCACGGCGTCACCGTGTTCACCGCCCCACAGCGGACAGGCAGTGGACCCGTCACCGAGACCGATGACCCGTTCGACGGTCCGTTCGGTGCATGCCCAGCGCAACCCTCCGAGTCGATGACGGTCGACACGACCGCTCGGGTCGACCTCGGTGGAGAGCGGCTCCATGCCTTCGTCACGCACCTCCACGACACCTTCGGCATCACCGAGATCGACCTCATCGGTCACTCCATGGGTGGGCCCCTCAGCCGGGCCCTCATCGGCGCGATCGCGGTCGCCGGGGGTCCGGTCGAGGTGCGGTCGCTGACCACGATCGGCAGCCCGTGGGCGCCACCGATGCTGAAGGAGTTCCTGCGCGAGGTCCCGACACTGACCGGTCACGAGTACGACATCGTCCGCACCTTCGCCGGCACGCTGCTCGCCGCCCGACCGGCCACCGACGCTGTGATCGAGCAGTTGACCGTCGGCTACGAGGAGTGGGCCGAGTCGCTGGCCTGGACGCTCGACGACCTGCCGGTCACGCTCATCGGAGGCTCGGCCTTCGATCGTGACGGAGGCGACCCGGACCTGTGGCCCAACGACGGGGCGATCCAGCTCGCAGCCACCACGGCAGTCGACGTTCCCGACCGCCTGTTGCCCGATCGCACAGTGCACGTGCTCCCCCTCACCCACAGCCTGTTCGTGTCGGAGATGGCCGGCCTCGACGCCTCGACTGCGCTCACCTGGAGCCCCGAGGTGGGTGCGCTGGTGGTCGACGCCCTGCGGACGGCGGGCTGGACCACGGCCTGAGCCGGGACGGCCGATGGCCCGCTAGGGTCACGGTCCCAATCTGTTCACGGAGGCCGGACGTCACCGGCCCCCCGACTTCCGGAGAACCACCATGCCCGTCCCTTCTGACGCCGAACTCGGTCCCCTCGCCGCCCTCGCCGGTACCTGGGAGGGTGATCAGGGAATCGACATCTCCTACCACCACGACGTGGGCGAGATCGTCGAGACCCCGTACCGCGAGAAGGTCGAACTCAAGCCGTTCGGTCCCGTCGACAACGGTGTCCAGACCCTCTTCGGTCTCGACTACCGCATGGCCGCCTACAAGGAGGGTGAGGACGAGCCGTTCCACACCGAGGTGGGCTACTGGCTGTGGGATGCGGCCAATGGCCAGTTCATGCGTTCGTTCATGGTTCCCCGCGGTCAGACCGTGATCGCCGGTGGCGATGCCAAGGCCGACTCGAAGGTGATCGAGCTCAAGGCCGAGCACGGCTCCAACACCTACGGCGTGCTCTCCAACAAGCACCTCGAGTCCAACGCCTTCACCCCGTCGTACACCTGCACCCTCACCATCGGTGACGGCGAGTGGAGCTATGACGAGACCACCACCTACGAGGTGAAGGCCAAGGGCCTCACCATCCAGCACCGCGACCGCAACACGCTCAAGAAGGTCGGCTGAGCCCAGCGGTCATCAGGAACACTGCGAAGGCCCCGCTGCGGCGGGGCCTTCGTCGTTCCCGGGATCAGCCACCGTCCACGGGTTCGAGCACGACGAGCGGGAGGACCCGCGTCGTCTTCTCCTGGTACCCGCCGTAGTGGGGCTTGTAGTCGAGGATGCGCTGCCACAGTTCGTCACGCTCGGCGCCCTCGGCGACACGGGCCCGCATGGGTCGGGCCGGAGCGCGCCCCGTACGCACCCTCACATCCGGGTGCTCGCGGAGGTTGAGGAACCAGGCCGGGTGCACGGGATCGCCACCTCGTGACGCCACCAGCACGTAGGTGTCGCCGTCATGGAGGGGCGCGGTGAGCATCGAGGTGCGCGGCTCACCCGACCGACGACCGATGGTCGTCAACTCGACCGACGGCATGCCGTAGAGACGCCACCCGAGTCGACCACCGGTCAGTCGGATGGTCCCGCGATGGATCCGGTTGGTGAGGAGCATCATGCGATCGCTGGGCACCCCGTGACCCTAAACGGTGCCGGGGCCCGACCGATCAGACCACGATGCCGGTCGCGCCCTCGGTGTCGCGCAGTGGTCGACCCGCCGCCGACCACGCCAGCATCCCACCGGCCATGTTCACCGCATCGATCCCGCGACCGAGCAGCCATGTCGTGACCTTCCCGGAGCGATTGCCCGACCGGCAGACGATCGTGAGTCGACCCTCCGGGAGTTCACCCAGGCGGTCGGCCAACTGGGACATCGGGATGTGGAGTGCACCCTCGACGTGACCGGCTCTCCATTCCTCGTCCTCACGCACGTCGAGGAGGAGGGCATCGGCAGTGTCGACATCGGCCGCGTCGATGGCCGGGAGCGTCGCCGGCACCTCGCGAGCAGCCCATGCGTCGTAACCACCGAGGATGTCGGAGACGTCGGTGAATCCGTGGGCCCGGAGCAGGCTGGAGGCGATCGCCGACCGGTAGCCGCCGGCGCAATGGACGACGGTCGGCTTCGTGGGATCGAGCTCGTCGAGGCGACGCAGCAATTCGGGGAGACCGATCGCGGTCGCGCCCGGGATCATCCCCAGCGCCCTCTCACCCGGATTGCGGACATCGACCACGACGAGGTCTCGTACCGTGGCGAGACGATCGGCGAACCGGTCGACGGTGAGACGTGACAATTGCGTGACGTGCTCAGGGTGGGCGAGGAACGCGGCGATGGGATCGTCGAGTGCGCCGATGACGTTGTCGAAACCGATGCGGGCGAGACGGGTGCGGGCCTCGGCCTCCGTTCCCGGCTCGCACACGAGGATGATGGGGTTGCCCGGCTCCATGACCTCGCCGACATACTCGGCGAACCGTCCCCCGAGTCCGACGTTGATCGAACCACGGAGGTGGCCGGTCGCGAACATCAGGTCGTCACGCGAGTCGATGACCACGGCTCCCCCGGCCTGATGGGCCAGCACCTCGTCGAGCGGGAGATGCCGAACCTCGACGTCCTCGGTGAGCAATGCGTGGGCTTCACGATTCCGGGTGGCGGCGAAGAGGAAGTACAGCGGTGCGACCGATTGCCCCTGGGTGACGGCGTCGACGAAGTCCTCGACCACCATCGGTTGCAAGGCGTAGTTGGTACGACGCTGTTCACCGATGGTCGATGTCGTCTCGGTGGAGAGGTTCTTCCCGCAGGCCGATCCGGCTCCATGGGCCGGGAACACGCGGGTGTCGTCGGGAAGCACGAGCAGCCTCTCGTGCAGCGATCGATGGAGGTCGCGGGCCATCTCGTCGGCGTCGTGGCCGACGGCCGAGAGGAGATCGGGTCGACCGACGTCGCCGATGAACAAGGTGTCGCCGGTGAGGACGCCGTAGGGATCGCCGGTCGGTCCGTCGGGTCGGATGACGATGCAGATCGATTCCGGCGTGTGTCCCGGGGTCTCGAGGATCTCGAGGTCGACGGTGCCGAGCGAGATGTGTGCCCCGTCGCCGAGTGTCTCGACAGGGAAGCCCACCCGACCCGCCGCGGCACGGCCGTAGACGATGTCGGCGCCGGTTGCGGCCGCCAGTTCGAGATGGCCCGAGAGGAAGTCGGCGTGGAAGTGCGTCTCGATCACCTTTTCGATGGTCAGACCGTTGGCCTCGGCGTCACGGAGGTACTCCGCCACGTCACGTTGTGGATCGACCACGACGGCCCGGCCGCTGTCGGTGTCACCGACGAGGTAGCTCGCGTGGGAGAGACAGTCCAGGTAGTACTGAGTGAAGAACAGACTCACGAGTCGGCCTCCGTCATGGTCGACGCGACACCAGCGGCGCTCTCGCGTTCGGCCTGGGCGGCGTGGTACTCCATGAACGCGTCGAAGGCCCTCGGCGCATAGACGGTTCCCGGCCCGCCGGACATCAGCAACGTCACACCCAGTGCCTCGGCGACCTCCTCCGGTGTCGCACCCTTCGCTGCTGCGCCTCGGGCATGCGAAGCGATGCAGCCGTCGCATCGCAGGGTGACCGCCATCGCCAGCGCCAGGAGTTCCTTGGTTCTGGCATCGAGGGCGCCGGGTGCCATCGCGGCACCGGACAGCCCGACGAAGCCCTCGTAGACGCCCGGGATCATCTTTCGCAGCGCTCTGGCTTCGGGCGCGAGGTCCTGGAGCACCTTCCGGCCGTGGGCATGGGTGTCGTCGTGATCGGTCATGGTCGGTCCTCCCGGGTGGACGAGCTGTGGCGCAGCACACAGTGTACCCCCGGGGGTATAATTGAGGAACGGGGCGAACAGGAGCGATGCCATGCAGTTCAGCGACGAGGTGAAGGACGACCTCCACCGACGACTCCGTCGGGTGGAGGGACAGGTCCGCGGTATCCAGGCCATGCTGGCCGCCGACCGCGAGTGCCGGGATGTGGTGACCCAGATCGCCGCCGCCACCAAGGCCCTCGAGCAGGTCGGCTTCCGGTTGCTGGCCGCAGGACTCACCACCTGTCTCGCCGACCCGGAACGCGCTGCCGCCGACGGGTATCCGGTCGACGAGGTCGAGCGGATGTTCCTCAAATTGGCCTGAGGGTCCGACGGACCTGCGACCCATGGATGACATCATCCGACGCGACCACTGGGACGACCGTTACCGGACGATCGGACCCACCAACGTGAGCTGGTACGAGTCCGAACCCCGGCTCTCGTTGGCGATGCTCGAACTGGGTGGCCTCGATCGCCACCGCTCCGTCATCGACCTTGGCGGTGGTGCGTCGTCACTCTCCGCTCGACTCGTGGCTCGTGGCAACCACGACGTGACCGTGCTCGATGTCTCCGCCGAAGCGCTACGGATCACACGGTCCTCGATCGACGATCCGGACGCAGTGACGTTCATCGAGGCCGACGTCACCGAATGGTCGCCGACGAGGACATGGGATCTCTGGCACGACCGGGCGGTGTTCCACTTCCTCACCGGCGAGGATCAGCGAGACAACTATCGGGCTGCACTCCGTCGCGGTCTCGCGCCCGGAGGTGTCGTGTGCCTGGCCACCTTCGCGGCCGACGGCCCCGAGTCGTGCTCGGGTCTGCCGGTGCGCCGCTACCGGCCGGAGGAGTTGCTCGCCGAACTCGGCACGGCAATGGACGAGATCGCCAGCGGGCGCTACCTGCACACGACGCCGAGTGGTGGCGTGCAGCCGTTCAGCTGGGTCGTGGCGAGACGCCGAGGGTGAGGTTCACCGGTTCGGGCGCGCAGCACATCGCATCGGTCTCATCGGACGCACCCATCGACTCGGCATCGGCGGTCTTCACGTACCACTCCCACTTGATGCCGTCCGGTCCGGTCACCCAAGTCTCGACCTTCTCGGCGTAGCAGCAGATGGTGTCGTCGATCCCGGTGGTGACGAGCCCACTGGCCGTGAGTCGGGCCTCGGCCGCCTCGACCTCCGATGCCCCGTCGGTCTCGACCCCGAGATGGTTGACCGTTCCGTTCTCCGCGCCCTCGAACAACACCAGCTTGAGCGGCGGGTCGGCCACCTCGAAGTTGGCGTACCCGGGCTTGCGCTTGGCCACCTCCACGCCGAACAGGCGCGAGTAGAAGTCGATGGCGGCGTCGAGGTCGACGACGTTGAGGGCGAGTTGCAGTCGGGCCATGGGGACTCCTCGTGATGCGTCACCGAATGACGATGAGGGGTTCAGTCTGCCCCGGGGGTGATCTCCTCGAGCAACCCCCGCACGCGGCGTTCGATCTCGTCGCGGATGGGACGCACCGCATCGACCCCTTGGCCGGCCGGATCGTCGAGCACCCAGTCCTCGTACCGCTTTCCGGGGAAGATGGGACAGGCGTCGCCGCATCCCATGGTGATCACCACATCGGAGGCCCGCACCGCGGCCTCGTCCAGCTTCTTCGGCACCGCCCCCATGGCCCGCAGGTCGATGCCGATCTCGGCCATCGCCTCGACTACCGCAGGGTTGACGTCGGCGGCGGGAGCCGAGCCCGCCGAGCGCACCTCGACCCGATCACCGGCGAGGTGTCGGACGAAGGCGGCCGCCATCTGCGATCGACCGGCGTTGTGGACGCACACGAACAGGACTTCGGGGCGGTCAGCGCTCACGATCGCTCCTCCACGGTGGTCGACGGGTACAGGAACCGGATGAGCACGAAGGCGAGCACTGCGCCCACGAGTTGGGCGACGATGAACATCGGCACCGATGCCGGGGCGATGCCGGCGAAGGAATCCGACAGGCTGCGGGCAATGGTGACGGCCGGGTTGGCGAGACTGGTGGAGGACGTGAACCAGTAGGCGCCGCCGATCCACGCGGCCACGGCGAACGGCACCACGGCGGCCCGTCCGGTGCGGACGGAGCCGTGGATGACCAGGAGCAGGCCGATGGTGGCGACGACCTCCGACAGCCACAGGGCCGGAGACGATCGATCCTTGGTCGACAGTTCGACGATCGGCAGTTCGAACATGACGTTGGCCACCATCGCACCGAGACAGCCGCCGACGATCTGGGCGGCGACATAGGCGATCGAATCGCGGGTGGAGACACTGCCGAAAGCCCGATCGACGAGCGTCACCACCGGATTGAAGTGCGCCCCCGAGACGGCGCCGAACATGAGGATCAGACCGACGAGCGCGCCGGCGGTGGCGAAGGCGTTCTCGAGCAACTGCAATCCGACGTCGTCCGGCGACAGCTGCGTGGCCATGATCCCCGAACCGATCACCGCCATCACCAGGAGTCCGGTGCCGAGGGCCTCGGCCACCGAGCGACGCAGGAGGTCGAGACCTTCCGATCCGGTGCCCGTCTCGACGTCACGGGCCAGATCGTCGGCTGTCATGACGCAACTGTGTTCGAAGCTCCGCGGGTCGTCAACGACCGGAGGGTGAACGTCGGGTGAACGTTCTCAACCAGTCGCTTCGACGACAGCCCTGATGCGCTCGAGGGTGGTGCGCATTCCCTCTCGATTGGTCCTGCCCCGGGACCAGCCCATGAGCGCCCAGTAGATCTTCATGGGGAGCCTCGGCGCGAGTTCGAAGTACTCGGTGACGTCGGTACCGCCTCCCGGAGCGTCGGCGAGGCGATAACCCCAGGCGATCATGGGCTTCTTGTCGGGTTTGCCCACCGAGAAGGCGAACTCCTCACCGGGCACGCAGGCGGTGACGAAGGCCGGCGACCAGTAGACGGGACCACGCCCGTTGCGCTTCACGTGACCGCGGAACCGGGCGCCGACGGCCGGCCCGGTGGCCCCGTCCAGCCACTCGCCCTCGAACGTCTCCGGACTGAACTCGCCGATGCGGGTCACGTCACTGACCAACTCCCACACCGCCGATCGGGGTGCGTCCATGTGGACCGTGACCGAATCGCCGAGCTTCATGGACGAAGCCTAGATGCGACTCAGGTTCCCCTCGCCATGTTGGCGAACTTCGTGTAGTGATCGAGGAATGCCAGTCGCACCATGCCCGTGGGCCCGTTGCGATGCTTGCTCACCAGGATCTCGGCCGTTCCCCGCTCGGTCGACTCCATGTTGTAGACCTCGTCGCGGTAGATGAACATCACGACGTCGGCGTCCTGTTCGATGGAGCCACTCTCACGGAGGTCGGCCAACATCGGGCGCTTGTCGGCGCGCATCTCCAACTGCCGCGACAACTGCGACAGCGCCACCACCGGCGTCTGCAGTTCACGGGCGAGGATCTTGAGGCCGCGCGAGATCTCCGACACCTCGACCTGACGGTTCTCGGCATTGGACCGACCGGTCATGAGCTGGAGGTAGTCGACGACGATCAGTCCGAGATCACCGAGACGCGAGCGCAAGCGACGGGCCTTGGAGCGGATCTCCATGATGGTGACGTTGGGGTTGTCGTCGATCCAGATCGGGGCGTCGGCGAGTCGGCCGGTGGCGTGGGCGATCTTGCCCCAGTCGGCCTCGCTCAACTGTCCCGTGCGCACGTTGCGGGAGTTGACCCGCGCCTCGGAGCACAGCAGACGTTGGGTGAGTTCGAGTTGCCCCATCTCCAAAGAGAACAGCAGGACCGGGCGACCCGTCTCGATGGCGGCATTGCTGGCCATCGACAGCGCCAGTGCGGTCTTGCCCATCGACGGTCGGGCACCGACCACGTACAGCGCGTTGGGCTGCAACCCCGACAACAGCTCGTCGAGATCGAAGAAGCCCGTGGGGAGGCCGGTGATCCTCTCGCCCCGGTTCACGATCTCCTCGAGATGGTCGAGGTTGTCGTGCAGCAGGTCGGACAACGGGGCCATGGTGTCGGTCGCGCGACGCTGCGCCACCTCGAACACCATGGCCTCGGCCTGGTCGACGGTCTTGGTGACGTCGTCGGGCAAGCCATAGGACATCTCGGCGATCTCACCGGCGACACCGATGAGGCGCCGCAACAGCGCATGCTCCTCGATGATCCGGGCGTACCGGGCGGCGCTCGACACCGCTGGTGTGGCCGCCTGCAAGGTCACCAGGGTGGCCGGTCCTCCGACCGCGTCCAGCAGACCGGCACGACGGAGTTCCTCGGCCACCGTGACCGGATCGGCCGGTTCACCCGCAGCCGACAGCGAGGTGATGGCGTCGAAGATGTGGGCATGGGCCGGCTTGTAGAAGTTGTCGGCGGTCAGGACCTCCGAGGCGACGGCGATCGCCTCCTTCGACAACAACATCGCGCCCAGCAGCGACTCCTCGGCCTGGAGGTTGTGGGGCGCGACGCGGCCGAGCCCCATTCCGACCGAGGCCGACCCCCCGGACGCTGGTCCCCTCGACGCGGACATCGACCGCCCGGGCTGGACCGGTTGGGGTTCGATCGGTCCGGGATCGTCGGGATCGGGTTCGGGGGGTTCGAGATCGCTCATGACCCGGGCACTCTCCCCCGCCGGGGCTGGGGATCGCTAGAAGGAGAACCCGGTGGAGAACTGCCCCATCGCCTGTGGACGAACTGTGGATTTCCACTGCTCGGGGCGCCGCGCAGCGCAGGCCCGAGCGGCCCGAACGGGCAGAACCGCAGGTCGGAGCGTGACGTGGATGCCATGGGGGGACAGTACCGAGCGCCTGTGACGACGCCCGGACGGCCCGTGGCTGTGGATGACCGCGAGTCTGTCCACATGTCCTGTGGACAGACTCGATGCGATCGGGAATCGGGCCTAGGCGGCCGACACCTCGACGCCCAGCGGGACTTCGACCTCGGGATGCAGACGCACCTTCACCTGATGGGCACCGACGACCCGGATGGGCTCGTCGATGTGCACGAGATGTCGATCCAGTTCGACGCCCAACTGGGACGAGACGGCATCGACGATCTCGGTCACCGAGAC
>VERC01000078.1 GCA_018882825.1 Acidimicrobiia bacterium
CGCTGCGACCGGGCGCACCGGCGAGGGCCCGCTCCAGTCGGGCGATCCGTTCGACGAGCGCAGCGGTGGACACGTCGGCATCGGCCCGCGTGAGCCGGACCAGCGCGATCTCCAGCACGATCCGGGGGTCGAGCGCGTTCTGGATACCGACGAACGAGTCGCCGAGCACTTCGAGGGCGCGAGTGGTGCCACCGGCGCCGAGTCGACGGGCCTGTTCGGTGGCGCGGGCGCGATCGGTCTCGGTCAGGCGCGACAGATCCGCGCCCATCGAAGCCAGGAAGATGTCGCGCAGGCGGGCGATGAGTCCCTCGCCGATGGTGCGGGGGGCGCGACCGGTGGCCAGCGCGCGCTCCACGGCGATGAGGGCGCGCCCGGTGTCGCGCTCGCACACCGCCTCGACGAGCTCATCGAGCGAATCGTCGTCGCCGGGCGCGCCACCGGCGGCCACGACGCGGTCGAGGGCCGAGAGGGTGTCGCGAGCCGAACCGGCACCGGCCCGCAGCACATGGGCGCGCGCCTCGGGGGAGAGTTCGAGCCCGGCATCGGCGACGACATGATCGACCAGTGCCTCGAGATCGGTCGCCGGCAGCAGGTGCAGTTCGAAATGCTGTGTCCGACTGCGGATGGTCGGGAGCACCTTCTGCGGATCGGTGGTGGCGAGCACGAACACCACGTTGGGCGGGGGTTCCTCGAGCGTCTTGAGCAGCGCGTTCGACGCCGCCGTCGACAGCATGTGCACCTCGTCGAGGATGTACACCTTGTAATGGCCGGGGGTGGCCATCGAGGCACCGGCGACGAGTTCGCGAATCCCCTCGACACCGTTGTTCGAGGCGGCATCGAGTTCCTGGACGTCGAAACTCGTGCCCGCCTCGATCGCCCGACACGAATCGCATTCGCAGCACGGCTCGCCGTCCCGAGGGTCGGTGCAGTTCAGCACCTTGGCCAGGATGCGTGCCGTCGAGGTCTTGCCCGTGCCCCGTGGTCCGGACAGGAGATAGGCGTGACCGACGCGGTCCTCGCGCACGGCGGTGCGCAGGGCCGTGACCAGATGCTCCTGACCCCGGACCTCGCCGAAGCGGGCCGGTCGGTACCGGCGATAGAGCGTCTGCGAGGCCATCGGAGCGAGCCTACCGACCAGCGGTGACGGCCTACCGGGAGCACGGGCCCGCGCCCGACCCGCCTCCCCGTGTGACGGTCAGGCGACCTGCGGCACACCGGGGTTCCCGCTGAGAGCTGCTGCCTTCCGGCCCTGACTCGGTTCACGGGTTCCGATTGCACAGGACCCGACCGCCACACGCGAAGGCGGGTCGGGACGAACGATACCCTGTCCGACTGGAACACCGTCCGGCGCGAGTCGGGCGGTCACCCGGGAGGGGTGCGAGAGCGGCCGAATCGGCACGCTTGGAAAGCGTGTGTGGGGAAACTCACCGTGGGTTCGAATCCCACTCCCTCCGCCACCGGTAGGGTCCGGCCATGAGCGACCCCGTCGTGACCGATGTCTGGGACGCGGCGATGGAGGTCGCGCTGGCCGAGGCCCGTGCGGCGCTCGACCACGGGGACGTGCCCATCGGGGCGGCCGTGGTGATCGACGGACAGGTCGTCGCCCGACGGCACAACGAACGCGAGCGCTCCGGTGATCCGACGGCCCACGCCGAGGTACTGGCCCTGCGCGACGCGGCCGCCGCTGTCGGCTCATGGCGGCTCGACGGCGCCACGCTGGTGGTGACGCTCGAGCCCTGCGCCATGTGTGCCGGTGCAGCGGTCAACGCCCGTGTCGAGCGGGTCGTGTTCGGTGCCCGCAACATGGAGGCCGGGGCCTGCGGATCCCTGCTGCATCTCGGTGTCGATCCTCGACTCAATCACGAGTTCGCCACGATCGCCGATGTGCGGGCCGTCGAGTGCGCTGCGTTGCTGACGACGTTCTTCGGCGAGCGTCGGACCGGCGGCGACTGAACGATCGCCCGTCGATCACCGCAGGCCATCGGTCGGGGCCATTGGTCGCCCTCGCGGACCCACCGCTAGTGTCCCGCCCGGAGAGTTGCCAGAGCGGACGAATGGGGCGGCCTCGAAAGCCGTTGTGGCCTCCGGGTCACCGAGGGTTCGAATCCCTCACTCTCCGCCACCAGCACCGGCGCCCCTCGGGGCGCCGGTGGCGCGTCCGGGTGGACGCCGGGGCGAGTCCACATCGTTGACGCCTTGCGTTACGGTTGGGCGATGAGCGCACGCCCGTCGCTGCGACCCCGCCTCCGAGCCGTCGCCCTGCTGGTGATGGTCGGGGTGCTGTTCGTCTCGTGCTCGTCCCCGTCGACCGATCGTTCCGCCTCCGGTGCCGACGAGATCAGCTCCACCACCGTGGCCGAGTCCTCGACCACATCGTCGATCGGGACGGAGTCCTCGACGTCCTCGTCGTCATCGTCCACGACATCGACCGTCGAGACCTCATCGTCCACGGTGCCGTCCAGCTCCACCTCGACCTCGACCACCGTCGCCCCGAGTCCGCCGACGACGGTGCCCACACCATTGGTCCCGGAGACGGCCGTGCTCCCCTGCGCCTCGTCGGTGACGATCGGTCCGATGGGCATGCGGGCCGTCGAACCGGAGACCTGTCTGGTCCGCACCGGTCTCGAATGGAGCACCGACCGAGCCGTGAAGGTGGGCGGCATCGAGTTCCGACCGGTGGCACCGGGTGCCCGCGTCGTGTTCGACCCGTTCAACGCCCGCGTCGGCGCCGTCGGCTACGAGGCCTACGGGTCCGTCCTCGGCGCGCCCGTGTTGATCGATCAGGGAGTCATCGACTGGTCGTTCCAGTACACGCCCAGCCAGAACGGCCCCGTCGGCAACTACATGCCGACACGGAGTGACACGGTGAACCTCGCCACCGTCGGGCGCCTGCCCGGTCTCGCCGACGTCGCCACCTTCCCGAAGCAACCGGTCACCGGGTTCGCCGACTACACCCTCGTGACCGACGAGTCCGTTCTCCAACTCGCCGGTCGGTTCCCGTCCCTGGCCACGTCCGAGGTCGAGTTCCCGCTCGACGCCATCGGGCTGCGCGAGATCCCCAGGTACACGATCTCGGTGCCGTCGGGCGTGGTCCAGAAGGTGCTCGGGCTCGACATCACGGGTTCGTTCACCATCCAGCCGGTGTCACGCGGTGGTTCCATCGGACTCGTCATCGGCACGGCGCTCGCACTTCCCGAGTGGCTCTCGGGCTTCACCGCCCGGTTCGCCGCCTTCTTCCCCGTCAACGGCAGCACGCAGGTCGATGAGGGGCTCATCGACATCAAGGAGATCGATCTCAAGCTCGTCCAGTTCCGCGACATCTACATGTCCTACGACAAGGCCACCGACAGTTGGGCGGGATCGGTGTCGGTGAGACTCGGCGAGGAGTCCGACGACGCGCTCGGGTTCGACGGACGACTGTCGATCGTGAACGGGAAGCTGCAGTCGGTTGGCGTCGCGGTGACCGGTCTGCCCATCCAGATCGGGACGGTGGCGAGCATCAACCGTCTCGGCGGTCTGTTGACGATCGAGCCGCTCGGCATCCGCGCCAACGCGCAGATCGGGATCGGCCCCCTCATCACCGTCCGTTCCCCTGCACTCGTCGGCCTCGGCATCGTTCCCCAGGTGGAGGGGCAGGCCGCCTTCGTCGACGGTGAGATCACCCTCGACGTCCAGGAGGTCTCGATCACCGGGAACCTCACCATCGCCAAGGTCAAGGTCGGCGACTACGAGCTCAAGGGTCTCCAGGTCGGCGGAGCCCGGATCGCTTACTTCTGGGACGGCCTGTTCTCGGTGTCCGGCAATGCAAAGTTCTTCTTCGACAAGGAGGAGACCTGGGGGATCCGGGGTGGACTGCGCGGTGGTATCACCGCCGATGCCCTGAGCCTCGGCGGTGACGTGAGCATCGGGCTCGGGCCGCTCCTGAAGCTCGGTGGTACGGCGGCCGTCTCCACCCGGGGCTGGATCACCTGTGCCGTCGTGAAGGGGCTCTGGTTCGAGGATTCGCGGGTCGGGCTGTCCTACGACTGGGGAGCCGCGACGGCACGGATCCGTGGGACCGACTGCAACTCGGACGAGTACCAGGTTCCGCTCGTCCCGAAGGACTATGTGGCGACGCCCGGGCGCAACGCCAGCGGCGATGGCGACAGCAGCCAGACGGTCGAAGTCGTCGCCGACCAGAAGATGGTGACGTTCGCCATCGACGGATCGGGCGACGCCGCGACGATCACGGGACCGGACGGCACGTCCATCACCGTGACCGGTCGCGAGCAGGGCACGCAGAGCGATCCCGACGATCCCCGGTGGATGGTGGTCCATCAGCCCGGCGACACCGTCAGTTACGTGATGTACGCCCGACCGGCCGCTGGTACGTGGACGGTTGCGACGAGCGGAGCCGTGGCGCCGAAGGTCACGGCCAGCGTGGTGAGCGCGAAGAGTCGACCGCTGAGCGCTCCCACCGAGGCGCTGCGTCCGACGAGCGAACCGAGGCCCCTCTCCTCCGCCGCCGGGACCGAGGATGTCGGATCGGGGGTCGGAGGGGGCGATTGGTCCAGGATCGGAGCCGTGCTCGTGCTCCTCGGTCTCGCCCTCGTCGTCATGGTCCTCGTCGAGCGCCGCCACGGCTGACACGGCTTCACCATCGAGCGCAGGGCGCGTCACCGAGGTTCGGACCCGTAGCCTGACCCCGCCATGATGCCGAGTTCGCTCCATTCGATGATGCAGGGCAACCGCGACGCGATCGCCGGGGCCAAGGTCGGTCGTTCCACGATCCGCCGGGTGCTGTCGTTCGCCCGTCCCTACCGCACGGCCATCGTCGTGTTCATCCTGGTCATCGTGCTGCAGGCCTGTCTCGCCCTCGTCCCGCCGTTGCTGTTCCGTCAGATCCTCGACGTCGCCATCCCCGAATCGAACCGGGGCCTGCTGCACGTGATGGCCGCCGTCGTCATCGTCTCGGCGGTGGGCGCCGCCCTGCTGGCCTTCGTTGAGCGGTACTTCTCCTCCCGCATCGGCGAGGGGCTCATCTACGACCTGCGGGTGCGCCTGTTCGACCACGTGTCGGACATGCCGATCGGGTTCTTCACCCGCACACAGACCGGCGCGCTCATGAGTCGGCTGAACAACGACGTGATCGGCGCGCAACGAGCGGTGACCACCACGCTCGGTTCGGTGGTGTCGAACGTCATCGTCCTCATCACGACCCTCACCGCCATGCTCGTGCTCGAGTGGCGACTCACCCTGATCGGTCTCGTCGTCCTGCCGGTGTTCATCATCCCCGCCAAGCGGGTGGGCCGTCGCCTGTCGTCCATCACCCGCAAGGGCTTCGACCTGAACGCGGTGATGAACACCCAGATGACCGAGCGGTTCAACGTGTCCGGCGCGTTGTTGGTGAAGTTGTTCGGCAATCGCCGTCGCGAGAGCGCCGAGTTCGCTCAACGGGCCGGCGAGGTGCGCGATGTCGGCATCAAGTCCGCCATGTACAGCCGCACGTTCCTCATCGCCCTGGCCCTCGTCGCCGCGGTCGGTACGGCGCTCGTGTACTGGGTCGGGGGCCAGTTGGTGATCTCCGATGCGATCACCATCGGCACCTTGGTGGCACTGGCGGCCCTCGTCACCCGCATCTACGAGCCGCTCACCGCGCTGTCGAGCGCCCGGGTCGACATCATGACGGCGCTGGTCTCGTTCGAGCGGGTGTTCGAGGTCATCGACCTGCGCAATCCCCTCACCGACGCTGACGATGCGGTGGAACTGGCCGAGTCGAACGGCGCCATCGAGTTCGACGACGTCTCGTTCCGCTACCCGTCGGGTGCGGAGGTCTCGCTGGCCTCGCTGGAGATCGGATTGAGCGGTGCGGTCGACGACGACGCCGGCGCCGAGGTGCTCCACCACGTGTCGGCCTCCATCGCTCCCGGCCAACTGGTGGCGCTGGTGGGACCTTCCGGTGCCGGCAAGACCACGCTCACCTCGTTGGTACCCCGCCTCTACGACGTGACCGGTGGCACGGTCCGCATCGACGGACACGACGTGCGCTCGCTCACCCTCGATTCGTTGCGCGCCCGGATCGGTGTCGTGTCGCAGGATCCCCACCTGTTCCACGACACCGTGGCCGAGAACCTCCGGTTCGCCCGGCCCGACGCCACCGATGCCGAGATCGTCGCCGCCTGTCGCGCCGCCCAGATCCACGAGGTGGTCATGGCCCTGCCCGAGCGGTACGACACCGTGGTCGGCGAGCGGGGCTACCGGCTCTCGGGCGGTGAGAAGCAGCGGCTCGCCATCGCCCGGGTGTTGGTCAAGGCTCCTTCGATCGTGATCCTCGACGAGGCCACGAGTCATCTCGATTCGGAGAACGAGTCACTCGTGCAGCAGGCGTTGGCCACGGCGCTGGCCGGGCGCACCGCGCTCGTCATCGCGCACCGCCTGTCCACCATCACCGGCGCCGATCAGATCCTGGTGCTCGACCGCGGTCGCATCGTCGAGCGCGGTCGTCATGAGGAACTCCTCGCCACCGAGGGTCTCTACGCCGATCTCTATCGCACGCTCGTGCGTCAGGATCTCGAGGGCGTCTCCGTCGACTGAGCGAGTGCCCGTCGGACTCGGGGCACGACCTCGGTGCCCAGGGCGGTGATCTGCTCGCGGGCAGCGGAGGCCTCGACGCCGACGGCGTGGATCCGCAGATTGAGGCACGTGGCGGCCGTGGTACGGATCGCATCGACCAGTTCGGCGGCCAGTGCGGCCGGGTCCTCGCCACAGATCCATCCGTCACCGCGCCAGTGCGACAGCGCCTCGGCGCTCGAGTAGGAGCGGTAGATGTCGAACTGCGCCTCGAACGCAGCGCGCGGCGGCGTCCCCAACCACACACGACGGATGAGGGCGCGGGCACCGGTTCCGCCGACGGAGGCGTAGACCTCGGTCAGTCGTCGCACCCGCTCGGGGTTGGAGCCCCCGTCGAACAGGATCCCCGCGCCGGCCGCCGCGGCGCGTCGCACGGCACCGGGACTCATGGCCGTGGACACCACCGGGATCGGTGCGGCGGCGCGTTCGGTCAGCGCCCGGTCGCCGGCGAGGGGCCCGAGGTCGTCCCCGCGCAACATGGCCACCAGACGGGGGAGATCACGGGCGAACACGTCGACGGCGGTCGACTGGTCGACGTCCATCGCCTCGAAGTCGAGTGGCAAAGAACCCGGGCCCACACCGACGCCCACGCGACCGGGATGTCGCGCGTCCAGCCACGCCACCTCCTCGGCCAGCATGGCCACCGGGCGCAATGGCAGCAGTACCGGGCTCGCTGCCGCCCAGCCGCGCGACATCGCCGCCAACTGGAAACCGGACACCTGCAGAGGCGTGGGGAGGTAGCCGGCGAAGCCACCGTGGTGCTCCGCGGTCATGACGCCGTCGAATCCGGCGGCCACGGCACCGGCCGCTTGGGTGCACAACTGCTCGACGATGTCGGGAGCAGGCAACTCGTTGTGGGGATAGACGCGCAGCGAGATCGAACCGTCGGCGAACGGCGCGGTCGGTCCGGGCGGGTCGGCGATCATCGGCCGAGGATACGGGGGCGGAGCGGGACAGTGCCGAGCCGGTTCCTCGGTCGACACCGTCCTACGCTCGGGTCATGACGACCAGCCCGGCCGACGTTCCCACCCCCCTCGAGCGACTGCTCGCCCACGAGGAGATCCGCCAACTGGCCGCGCACTACGCGGTGGCCATCGACTCCCGCGACCTCGACGGGTTGGTCGCACTTTTCGTCGATGATGTGCGCGTCGGACGCCAGGCATCGGGACGCGAGGCATTGAAGGCGTCGTTCGACGAGTCGCTCCGCGGCATCGGCGTGTCGATGTTGAACGTCGGCACCCATGCCATCGACCTCGCCGACGCCGACCACGCCACCGGTGCCGTCTACTGCCACGGTCAGATCCAGGACGGCGACCGGTGGATCCACCAGTTCATCCTCTACCGCGACACCTACGAGCGGCGCGCAGGGCGATGGTTCTTCGTGCGACGGATCCACGAACTCTGGTACGGAGAGGTGGCGGCGTCCTCGCCGTTGCGTCTGCCACCCGCCGAGTGGCCCCGGAACCACGACGGACTCGGCACCGTGCCGGGTTCGTGGCCCTCGTGGTCGGAGTTCTGGGGCGATCGGTCACCGACCTGAGGTTTGCGGTGAGCGGGGACAGGAGCCGTCGGTCGACCGCTATCGTGCGTCGTTCCCGCGCGCCGAACCCGACGCCGCACCTCCCGGAGAGACGATGAGCGATCTCCCGCCGCCCTCGCCGTCCGAGCCACCGGCGTCCCCTCCGAACCTTCCCCCACCTCCGGCAGCCGCGCCGCCGCCCCCACCGCCGCCGGCCGCAGCGGCTCCGTCTCTTCCGCCTCCTCCACTCCCCCCATCGCCCCCTGTGGCCACACCCCGTCCCGAGCCGCTGGCGCCCCCGGCGTCCGGTGAATCGAACTCGATGGGCGTGCTGGCGCTGGTCTTCGGGATCCTGTCGTTCGTCTGCCTCGGTCCCATCGGTGGCATCCTCGCCGTGGTCTTCGGGATCCTCGGGTTGGCCAAGGCCAAGCAGCTCGAGGGTCGCGGGCGGGGGATGTCGATCGCCGGCATCGTGTTGGCCATCGTGAACTTCGTCGTGACCATCGGCGTCGTGATCCTGATCATCGTCCTGGCCACCGCCACGTCGCACAGCATGTCCATCCGCTCCGGCGATCCGGCGTCGCCCTCCACCTACGAGGTCGGGATCACGAACTGCTCGGTCGATGCGCTCGGCTCCGCCAACTTCAACGGCGTCATCCGGAACACCACCGAGTCCCGCAGGAGCTTCATGGTGTCCACCGAGATAACCGACTCGTTCGGCACGACGATGCCGTCGTTCCCGTCGCTCGTCATCGACATCCCGCCGGGTGGTTCTCGACCGTGGCAGGCGATGACCTTCACCGATCCGGTGGGGGACATCACCTGTCGGGTCATCGGCGTGGACAATCTGTTGAACTGACGGGCGTGCGTGTCGCTCATCTGACCTCCGTCGATCCCGACGTCGTCGCCCACGACCTCGATCGACCGTTCCTCGAGGCGGCCTTCGCCGAGCGCGGCATCGAGTTGGTGGCCTGTGGGTGGGAGGACGACGGCGTCGACTGGGACGAGTTCGATCTGGTGCTCGTGCGGAGTCCGTGGAACTACGTCGAGAACGAATCCGCCATGCGTCGGTTCCTGGTCCGGTTCGAGGGGTCGTCCCGGTTCCACAACCCGGTCGGGGTGGTCGAGTGGAATCTCGACAAGCGGTACCTGCGCGATCTGGCGGCGCTCGGCGTACCTGTGGTGCCCACCGCCCATGTCGACTCTCGTGCCGGACTCGACGACGCGTTGTCCGCGGTGACGGCGGCCGAGGTGGTGGTGAAG
>VERC01000079.1 GCA_018882825.1 Acidimicrobiia bacterium
CCCAGCGAGTTCGAGATGTTCGGTGTGCCGATGTCCGAGCGTGCCCAGCGGACCACCGAGATGGTGGCGACGCTGAAGCAGGCGTGGACGGGCGAGCCCTTCGAATTCCGCGGCCGTCGCGCCTTGGTGCGGCCGATGCCGGTGCAACCCGGTGGCCCACCGGTGTCGTTGGGTGGTTCGGTGGAGGCCGCAGCGCGTCGGGCGGCCCGCATCGCCGACGGGTTCATCCCGTCGATGCCGGACCTGTGGGAGTTCTACGCCGACGAGTGCCGCAAGATCGGCAAACCCGATCCCGGTCCCTACATGGGCGGCGACACCTCCGTCATCCACGTCGCGACCGATGTCGACGAGGGCTGGGCCGCGCTCGCTCCCTACGCGATGCACGAGGTCAACGCCTATGGCGAGTGGGCCGCGCAGACCGGCATCGAGGGGGCGACCGGGTACGTACGGGTCGACGACCCCGACGCGTTGCGGGCCACCGGTCAGTACCGCGTCGTCACGCCGGCGCAGTTGGTCGACGAGTTGCGCGCCGGAGGACCGTTCGCCTTCTGCATGCTGCACCCGATGGTGGGTGGGCTGCCGCCCGAGATCGCGTGGAGCAGCCTGCGGCTGATCGAGACCGAGGTCATCCCCGAGCTCTGAGCGGGGCTCGTCGGTCGGGGATGGCTCGGTCCCGCGGGCGGCCCTAGGAGACCTGCGACAACCCGAGGTTCAGGATCTCCACGGCGTTGCAGTCGGAGCAGCTCGGGTCGTTGGTCGCCGGAACTGCGGTGATCGTCCATTGGCTGCCGTCGACCATGGTGCAGGTCCAGTAGCTGCAGGTGAAGCCGTAGGAGCCCATGTCCGACGACGCGACCTGCTGGGGTTCCCAGTTCCAGTAGGAGTAGTCCTTGCCGTCCTGGGCCTGGCTCCACATGACCGGGATCTGGAGGCCGCTGCCGCTCCCGGCCTGGTTCTTGGTCACCATGCCGGTCACCCCCTGCATGCTGCTGTTGTTCTTCACGGTCATGCTCAGGTAGCAGGTGCTCGTCGAGTTCTGGTAGTTCTGGCCGTTGGTGCCGCTGGAGTAGAACACCGCGCCCGCCGTCCCGCATCCGCTGGCGCCGGCGAAGTTGACCGATTCCGGTGACAGTTCGAAGTCCATCTGGAACTGAGACTGAGCAACGGGATTCGTGTAGGCGTAGTACCCCGAGGGAAGCCACGGGTACCCGCTGACCGGGTCGGACCACGCGAGCGGGCACGAGGCCCCCGGGAAGCAGGCGGTCGCGTTGGTGATGATCGCCCAGTTGCCGCAGTTCAGGTACCACTGACCGAGGACGAGGCCGGCCGCATTGTTGGTGTTCTGCGACGGTGGCGTGTACCAGCCGAGGTTGGCCGCGCCCGGGTTGCACATGAGCAGGTTGGCCTGCAGGACTCCGGACAGGACCACCGACCCCCCCACGTTCGTGTAGGGCTGGAGGACGTTCCCGGTGTAGGACGCCTGGTTGACGGCGCCGCCCTGACCGGTGAGGAAGATCGCCGGGGGACAGGGGTTGGCCGGGGGCGGGGCAGACGCGCCGCCGGACTGGTTGGCGGCCATGATCTGGTTGGCGCACCCGTTGGCGTCGAACAGACCCGAGTACTGGTAGAGGACGCCGTTGGTCTGCCAGGTCGATCCGCCTCCGGTCGCTGCGCCCGGGAGGACGCCCATCGGGGTGGTGGCGTCGACTCCGGCGACGCCACTGAGCGCGGCGCCGAGCATCGTGGCGTAGGGCACGGGACCGCTGGTGATGGTGCGTCCGGCGATGGTGCCCGAGGCCGTGGTACCCGGGTAGCCCTGTGGCGACAGTGGCGCGTCGGTGAAGAGGAAGCTGAGGGCGGTGTCGTAGAGCAGGCCGACCCGCCAGGCGTACACCTGGGCCAATCGGTACTGCGCCTGGTTGTAGGCGGTGGTCTCGGTCGCGGTCGACGTGGCCGGGCAGGCGCCGTCGGTCAGGGACTGGCAGTAGCTGTACAAGGTTCCCGGGACGCCACCGAAGGAGTCGATCATCGTGCACTCCTTGGTCTGACCCCAGGAGCAATCCATCGTGGCGTGGTCGTAGTTCAACTGGTTGACCATCGCCTCCAGCGAGAAGGCCTGCTGCAGCACGCCGAGGGAGTTCTGGAACTGCTCGGCGATGGTGTTGTTGTACTGATCGAAGTACGGCACCACGTTCTCGACCTGACTCCGGGCCAGTTCGGTCAGGGCCTGGAGTTGCTGGGCCTCACTGCTCCACAGCATCACCACCGACGACGACAGGTTGGGGGTGACGGCACTCTGGGGACATCCCGTGGTCGAGCACGCCGTGACGTCGACCATCGATCCGGAGAAGCTGTTGAGGTTGGCGGCGAACGACGCCGCCTCCGAGGTCGACGACGCGACGGTGGAGATGAACGACTGGCCACTTGCCGAGCCGGAGATGGAGGCTCCGGGCACCGCCGTGTAGTTCGAGTTCCAGAAGCCGAGGTTCTTCATGAAGTTGCCGAAGATGCCGGCGCCACCGCTCTCCGACGGCGAGATGACCTGGAGGGCGTTGTTGTAGTTGGTCAGGTCCAGGTTGGTCTGGGCCTGGGCTCCGTCCACCATCAACTGGTAGATCTCGTTCTGCTGCAGGGCGTACTGCACCTGCAGGTTCTGGATCTGGCCCTCCTGATCGGCGAGCTGGGTGTTGATGAGGGCGAACTGGGCCTCGATGCAGGCGTCGCCGGCGTTGCCGCCCATGAGCGCGAGGCCGGCGCCGGCTGCCTGAGTCGTCGCGTTCAGGGCCGGTCCGACCACGGGGACGAAGCCCAGGAAGCCCGATGCGATGCCGAGACCGGCCGAGGTCTTCGTCATCACCGAGCCGCACCCGGAGCCCGACGAGGACTGGGTGAGGACGAGATTGGGCGCGGTGGTCGCGTCGGCCACGGCGTTGCGGGCCGTGGGTCGGGTCGATCCGAGCGACGCCGGCCGGACCTGGGCCGAGACCGGACCGAAGGCGGCATCGACGATCGCGTCGAGCGCCCTCACTCGCGAGGACGGGGCCGCGGTGGTCAGCGTCCTCCCCGGTTCGAGTCGGACGGTGCGACGACCGTCGCTCGAGGTCGTGCCGTTCGCGGCCGCGGCGGTGGCGAAGGCGATCGAGCGCCCGCTCGAGTTGCTGAACACGATCGCCATGGCGCCCGGGTTCTTCTCGAACTGGGCCGCCACCCGGGCGGCGGCGACCGGCGAGAGCTCGGCTGTCACGTCGATCGACAACGTGCCCACACAGTCACCGGTGTCGCCGGCGCTCGCGCAGCCCTTCGCACCTGCGGTGGTGAACGTGCCCGAGGTGCGGTTGTCGCCGACCGACCGCGCCACGCGCAGCGACGGTGTGGTGGAGTTCACCTTCCACGTCCCGTTCTTGCCCGGGTTCGGTGCGAACTGCACCGACGCCAGTGCGCTGGTCAGCGGCGAGGCGGCGGCGCCGTCGACGACCGGGACCAGCGCGACCGAGACGCCGTTGGCGATGAGGTGGGTCAGGCGGTCCTTGTCGCCGGAGGCGTCACCCACGACGTCGGCGGACAGCGGCACGATGGCGTTCACGGCGAGGGTGCCCGGCGTGGTCCCGCTGGGAAGGGTGACCGCGGCGGTGTCGGGCGCGGTGCGCACCGTCGGGGAGGTCTTCTCCGTCCCTGACGACGAGCATGCCGACGACAGGACCAGTGTGCTCATGACACAGGCGAGTCCCACGACTCGTGCGATGCGACGGTTCCTCACGGTGCCTCCCCCGGATGGCTCGTTCGAGGACCGAACCGTACAACGGGCCTGCCGACCGTCGGGGTTCAGCCCCGGATGCCGTCGGCGATCAACGCGATCCCGACGACGACGAACACCACGGCGGCTCCGATACGGATGGCGCGCTGGGGCAGGCGGGCGCCCAGCACGTGCCCCACGACGATGGCCAGTGCGTCGGCCGCCACCATGCCGAGCGTCGAGCCGATCCAGGTACCCAGCAGCCCGTTGTCGGAGGCCAGGGTGATGGTGGCGAGCATGGTCTTGTCGCCCAGTTCGGCGATGAAGAAGGCGACACCCACGGTGAGCAGCGCCGATCGCTGCGACTCCCGAGACGCCTTGGCCGCCTCGGCCTCGGTCAGTTCGTCGCCGCGCATCGTCCATGCCGCGAACCCGAGGAAGGCGACACCGGCCACGATGTTGATGACATGGGTGGGTAGCGCCACGCCGATCACGGCCCCCAGCGCAACGCTCAAGAGGTGGATGATCGCGGTGGCGATGGTGATGGCGACGAGGACCGTCAGGGCGCGGTAGCGCGCCGCGAAGGTCATCGCCAGCAGTTGGCTCTTGTCACCCAGTTCGGCGAGGAAGATGACGCCGAACGACAGGAGGAACGCGTTCAGACGATCTCGCTGATCTGCATCGTCGGCACGATCGTCGTGTAGTTGGGCAGGTCGGCCTGGACGGTCGCCGTGTCCGGATTGCCGAGGGCGGCGCCCATCGCCTCCATCGAGTCGAACGTGAAGTGCACCGCGGCCTCGTAGGGACCGTCGATGCCCTTGTCGATCTCGGCGCCGGCCAGACCCCAGGTCTTCAGAGCCAGCGGGACGTGCGAGGTGCGGTAGTAGTCGTGATCGAAGGTCGCGCCTTCGGTCTTCGGGTACAGCACGCTGAGTCGGATCATGGTTCCCCTCCTGTGGACGCCCGAGTCTGACATCCTGCCCGCAAACGTGCATCCCCGGATCGACGAGGTCTCATCCTCCCCTGAGGATCGACGAGATCTCCCTCGCCGCCCGCGATGACCAGCCGGGCTGTCGGCGCAGCAGTTCCTCGTCGAGGCTCGCGGTCGGCGATGCCCGGAATGCGTCGATGGCGGCATCCCATCGACCTCGACGTTGCAGATCGACGATCGACCGCTGCACGGCCCGGCGAACGGGTTGGCAGCGCAGAGGGTCCGCTCCCGAAGCGGCGCAACCCGAGAGTGACCGGGTGATCAGTGTCACCGGATCCGGATCCTCGGAGATCCGACGGGTCAACACGTGTTCCTCGGTCGCGTTCAGTTCCCAGACGATGTAGCGCCCACCGAACGGACATCCCCGGTTGAGTTCGGTTCCCCGTGTCCAGCGGTCGTTCGTCGGTCGATAGGCGTCGAGGAATTCGGCCGAGAAGAGTCCACGGTACGAGCACGACCATCCGCCGTGGAGTTCGAGCACATCCGGCCGCGCGATCCGGACGACGTACTCGATCGCGAGGTTCGGGTCCTTCTTCCAGAGGTCGGTCAGGAGGGGGTCCCCCAGCAGACCGAGATCGACCATGAGCACCTCCTTCTGGAAGGAGAGCTTGCCCAGATCCGGGTTGGCCACGATCGGGAGCGAGGTCGACGACAGGTTGGCGTCACGGAATCGGGCAGCGGCCTGCTCGATAGTCGTGTAGCCCGCGATGTTCCACGGCAGGTCGCGCGGACGGTCGAGGACGAGCCCTGACAGGCCGGCGCCGAGGACCACCAACCACACTGCACCGGCAAGCCCGCCCGCCAGTGCCCGTCGTGAGTCGTTCGAGCGATCGCCGTCTCGGGCGAGCGCGACGGCGGACAGGCCGACGACGCACACCCCGAGCCACAACAGCGCGATCGGCAGTGCCAGCGACAACACCCGGAACGGCTCCATCCGCGCTCGACCCATGACCAGGAACTGCGCGACCGGGATGAACAGCAGTGCCCACAGCACGGCGAGGGTCGATCGGTCCACTCGACCGATGCGTCCTTGGAGCCACGTGAGGACCACCCCGAGACCGAGGGCCAGGGCGAGACCCGGGAAGTCGCCCGGCACATCGAGCAGTTGCCGTGTCGACATCGCCGTGAGGTCGTGAGTGGACATCCATGAGTAGCCGATGATCGAGAGCGCCCCGAGGCCGATGACGATCCAGCGCAGGTTGCTGCCCGTTCGCCCCCGGACGAGCACCACCGCAGCCGTCATCGTGCCCGACAACGACACCAGGAGGAGGAGTTGCCACGGGCCGTCGAAGCGATCCTGTACGACCGCCGTGTTCGGAAGCCATGCGCCGAAGTGGAGACGCCGAGCGACATGAACGGTGGCGATCAGTCCCAGGGCCGGTGCCAGACCGGCGACCATGCGCACGCGTCGGGCCTGCACGCGGGTCACCGTGGGCGCGGTCCGAGTGTGGGCGTCGGGGGCCGATTCACGCAGTTCGAGCACGAACAGGACCAGCAACGGCGCGAGGAACGCAGCGAACTCGACGCGGGTGATGGCCAGGAGTCCGAGCGCCAGGGACGGGACCACCGGCCAGATCCCACCTCGCCGGAGCAGCGGATAGGTGGCTGCGACTGCCACCAGCAGAGCCAGAGCGGGAGCGTTCTCCATTCCGGACGCGACCCAGCCGATCACGGTCCAATGACTCGTGATCCCGGCGAGGAAGACGACGGTCGCCAGCGCGGTGACCAGTGGCACGGCGCGTGCGCCGAGCCCCGCCCGTCGCGACACCCCGTCGTAGAAGACGAACGTCATCGCCCCGGTGATGGCAAGACTGACAGCGAGGATCACCAGGCTCAGCGAGTCGAAGCCGAAGTCGTGCACGGCGAGGAGACCGGCCGACAGGAGGAACTGCAGCGGACTGGAGAAACCTTCGACTCGATCGCCGGGCGAGACGCCCACCGTTCCGAACTCGATCAGGTTGCGGGCGTGACTGAAGGTGATGACGGCATCGTCACGGGCCAGCCACCAGTCGCTGGCCACGGTCGACAGTCCCGACCAGGCGAGACCGAGTGCGATGAGAGAGGCGAGACCGGCGCCGAGGAACCGCCGCCTCATCGTGGATGACATCGGACCTCACCCACCATTTCCTCGGCCCGAGCAACCTCGCTGCTCCCTGTTCGTGCACTTCCTTGTTCGAGCGGGTGACGGGAATCGAACCCGCGTTCTCAGCTTGGGAAGCTGATGTTCTGCCTCTGAACTACACCCGCGGGACCCTGACGGGAACGGGCAGACAGTAGCCAGTGGGCCCGAGCGGGGGCCATCCGACGGCTCGGGGAAACCATGACCCGGATGGTCCTATCCTCGGGCTCGACCAAGGGGGAACGACATGACCATGTCCATCGAAGAGATCTCCGACCGCATGGAGATCCAGGACCTGCTGGTGCGGTACTGCTACGCCGTCGACCATCGGAACTTCGACGACTTCCACAACGTCTTCACTCCCGACGCCGTCATCGACTACTCGGTGTTCGGTGGTTCGGTGGGTGGCGTCGACGAGACCATCGCCTTCCTGAAGGAGTCGATGCCGATGTTCTCGTCGTTCCAGCACATGATCTCGACCAGTCGCATCGAGCTCGACGGCGACACCGCCAAGGTCAAGACGATCTGCCACAACCCGATGGTGATGCCCATGGGCGAGGAGACCGTGGTGTTCACCTGTGGGCTCTGGTACGTCGACGAGATGGTGCGCACGCCGGACGGTTGGCGCATCGCCAAGCGTGTCGAGGAGAAGTCCTACATGAAGGACATGCCCGGACTCCCCACCTCAGGCCCGGCCTGAGTGCGACCGTTGCGTCCGCCGTCGACGCGTCATCGAGGTCGCTCGTGATGGGCGTCGCCTCGTGTTGACGGTGCACTTCCAGCGGGTGCAGGAACGCGCTCTTGAGCGCCGATGGGCGATCCTCGCCGTGTTGTGCTTCGGCCTGTTGGTCATCGTCCTCGACAACTCGATCCTGAACGTGGCCCTCCCCACCATCCAGAAGAACCTGGACGCCACCTCGGGTGACCTCCAGTGGATCGTCGACTCGTACACGTTGGTGTTCGCCGGCCTGCTGCTCACCGCCGGCGCCCTCGGCGACCGGTTCGGTCGTCGCGGTGCGCTGCAGATCGGTTTCGTGCTGTTCGGGATCGGGTCGGTGCTCGCCGCGCTCTCCAGTACGTCGGGGATGTTGATCGGCACCCGTGCGTTCATGGGGATCGGAGGGGCGTTGATCATGCCGGCGACGCTGTCGATCATCACCAATGTGTTCCCTCCCGCCGACCGAGCGAAGGCCATCGGCATATGGGCCGGGACCGCGGGGCTGGGCGGTGCGCTCGGTCCGCTCACCGGTGGGTTCCTCGTGACCCACTTCTACTGGGGGTCGGTGTTCCTGGTGAACGTGCCGATCGTGATCATCGGTCTCCTCGCCGGCGTGTTCCTCATCCCCACCTCGAAGGATCCGTCGTCGCCGCGGCTTGACCCGATCGGTGCCGTGCTGTCGATCGTCGGACTGGCCCTCGTGCTCTACGCCATCATCGAGGCACCGGTGAAGGGATGGACCTCGGTCGAGTCCCTCATGGTCGGATCGATCGGTCTGGTGGTCTGCATCACGTTCGTCGTCTGGGAATCGAGATCGGCCCATCCGATGCTCGACATCTCGTTCTTCCGCAAGCCCCGGTTCACGGCGGCGGCGATGGCCATCACGCTGGTGTTCTTCGCCATGTTCGGCTCGCTGTTCCTGCAGACGCAGTACTTCCAGTTCGTGCTGGGCTACAGCGCGCTGGGCACGGGCATCCGCATGATCCCGTTCGCGGCGGCGATGATGATCGTGGCCCCGATGAGCGCGCCGATCGCCGCCCGGTTGGGGTCGAAGGTGACGGTGGCCCTCGGGCTGGGCCTGGTCACCCTCGGGCTGCTGTCGCTCACGCAACTGCAGGTGGACACGCCCTACGTCAACATCTTCTGGCGTCTGATGCTGATGTCGGCCGGGATGGGTCTCACCATGGCCCCGGCCACTGAATCGGTGATGGGTTCGCTGCCGCTGCACAAGGCCGGTGTCGGTTCGGCCGTCAACGACACCACCCGTCAGATCGGCGGCGCGCTGGGCGTGGCCGTCATCGGCTCGGTGTTGGCCACCACCTACGGCGACCGGATCGGTTCGTTCCTCGCCGGACTCGGTCTGCCCCTGCCGCAGGCCGCCGTCGATGCCGCCACCAACAACATCGGTGCGGTGAAGAATGGACTGGTGCCGGCCCTCGATCAGGCCGGAGCGGTGGAGGTCGCCGCCCGCGTGAACGCAGTGGCCGATCAGGCCTTCGTCAGTGCGGTGCACTGGGGGGTGCTGGTGGCCGCCGCCGCCACCGCCATCGGTGTGGTCATGGTGCTGGTGTGGTTGCCGGCCCGGGCCACGACGGCGGCGGTCACCGAACAGGACATCGAGTTCGTGGATCAGGAGATCGTCGATCGGGTGGCGGCTCGCCGACAGCTCTGACGGTCCGCGTCGGGACGCTCGTCTAGCCTGCGGCTCGTGATCCTCTCCGACCGCCCCATCCGCGAAGAGATCGCGAACGGCCGCATCGGCATCGAGCCGTTCGACGACGCCTGTGTCCAGCCCTCGTCGGTCGACCTCCACATCGACCGG
>VERC01000080.1 GCA_018882825.1 Acidimicrobiia bacterium
GAGATGGGCATCACGGACGATCTCTTCGACATCTCCGGCAAGACGGCAGTCGTCACCGGAGGCAGCAGTGGTATCGGACTGATGATCGCCACCGGCTTCGTCGAAGCCGGTGCCCGGGTGATCATCTCGTCGCGCAAGGCCGACGTGTGTGCGCAGGTGGCCGACGAGTTGAATGCACTTGCGGCCGAGTCCGGTCGTTTCAGCGATCTGGAGCGACGACCGGCGGCGATCGCGCTCCCCGCCGACCTGTCGACCGAGGGGGCCTGCGCCGAGTTGGCCCGTCAGGTGATGGAGGTCACCGGGGGTCGACTGGACATCCTCGTGAACAACGCCGGAGCCACCTGGGGTGCGCCGTTCGACGATCACGACGACGCCGCGTGGAACCGGGTCATGGACCTCAACGTGAAGGGCGTGTTCCACCTCACCCGCTTCCTGCACGAGGCCCTGCGCGCCGCGGCGACGCCCGACGACCCGGCGCGGGTCATCAACATCGGATCGGTCGACGGCATCCACGTCCCCACCCTCGAGACCTACTCCTACACGGCGGCCAAGGCTGCGGTGCACCAGGTGACGCGGGCCATGGCCAAGCGTCTGGGCCCGGAGCACATCACCGTGAACGCCATCGCGCCCGGGCCCTTCCAGAGCCGGATGATGCGGGCCACCCTGGAAGTGGCCGGCGACGCCATCGCCGCGTCGATCCCGCTGCGCCGCATCGGCTCCGACGCCGACATGGCCGGTACGGCGATCTTCCTCGCCTCCCGGGCCGGGGCCTATGTGAACGCCGCCATCATCCCCGTCGACGGCGGGATGGTGGGCACGCTCTGACGCGGGTCGGACTCTTCGGGCCGAAGCGGGTCAGGTGAGGAAGACGAAGGCCACCAGCATGGCGAGGATGAACACCACCGCCAGCGCGCCGAGCACGCGGGTGGTGCGCCGGTTGGCGGGATGCCACAGTCCGAAGTCGAGGACGTCCTCCCGACTGTGCTTGAGGCGGTAGGCGTCGTTCGCCGGTGTCCCCACCTTGGGCAGATGCCGCTGCGGTTTGCGCGGCTTGTGCGTCTTCTTGTGGTTGGCCACGGCCGCACCCTAGCCCCCTACGATGAGCCGATGACCGAGGCGGCGCCGACCGATCCGAACAAGATCCCGGTGCCGGCCGCCACGGTGGTGCTGGTGCGCGACGCGACCGACGGTCGACCGGGCGTCGAGGTGTTGCTGGCCCGACGGAATTCGAAGATCTACTTCGCCGGTGGCGCGTGGGTGTTCCCCGGAGGACGCATCGACGCCGAGGATCACGGTGAGAACTACCGGGGCACCCTGTTCGACGAGACCGATCCGCAGTTCCTCGAAGTGGCGCGGCGCGCCTGCGTGCGAGAAGCGCGTGAAGAGGCCGATGCCGTGATCTCGGCCGATGACCTGGTGCTGCTCTCGCACTGGATGCCGCCGATGGAGGCGCCGAAGCGCTTCTCCACCTTCTTCTTCATCGGACCGGCGCCCACGCACGATCTCACCGCCGACGGTGGCGAGATCCACGAGCTGGCGTGGATGCGCCCGGCCGAGGCCGTGGCCCGTCGCAACGCCGACGAGATCGAACTCATCCCGCCGACCTTCGTGACCCTGGCCCTTCTCGATCGCTTCGCGTCGGCGACCGAGGCCATCGAGCACCACCGCACCACAGCACCCGATTACTTCGTCACCAAGTTCGCCAAGGTCGACGAGGTGATGGTGTCGATGTGGGAGGGGGACGCGGGCTACGAGAGCGGTGACGCCGGCGTCCCCGGCGCCCGCCACCGCATCACCATGCGCCCCGGGGCCTGGACCTACGAACGGAGCACCACATGATCTGGGCCCTCGTCGCCGCCCTCGCGGCCGTGGTGATCGGCGTGTTCGTCATCCGACCGCGACTTCGCGGTCTGTTCAGCGGCGACTTCCAGGGCGTCAAGACCGAGGCCTTCATCGCCCCCATCCTGACCCTCACCGTGTTCCTGTGCGCGTTCATGGTCGCCCAGGCCTCGTCGACGTACCAACGGGCCAACCAGAGCGCCAGTACCGAGGGCTCCGCCGTGCAGTTGCTCTACGAGAACGCCGGCATGCTGCCCAACGGCAGCGGTCAGGCGCTGCAGGCGGCGTCGGTCTGCTACGCCCGGGCCGTCCACCATCTCGAATGGCCGGCCATGGAGAACGGCGAGTCGTCACCGGTCGTGGACGGATGGGCGGCGACGTTCAACCGCGAGATCCCGTCGATCACCTCGGGACCGGGCGCCATCGTCGGTCAGGTGGTCGGCCTCAACCGGACACAGTCCGAAGCGCGGGCGACGAGACTCAACGAGGCGTCACCGCATCTCCCGGTGCTCACGCTCGGCCTCATGATCTTCGCCGTGGTCACGGTGGTGCTGATCCTGAGTTCGTTCGCCGTGGCCGACATGCGTCGACGGGTGCTCCTGGCCCTCGCCCTCCCCCTGGCCCTGCTCCTCGGCTTCACGCCCTATCTGGTCGAGACCCTGGAGGAGCCCTTCAGCGGCCTGATCCAGATACGGCCGGACGTCATCACCACCGTCGAGACCAACCTCGTCGCCGACTTCACCGCCACCTACCCGGGCGCCGCGCTCCCCTGCGATGCCGAGGGCAATCCGCTCTGAGACCCGACGGGTCGGGTCAGCCGCACATCCCGCCGCAGCACCCACCACCGGAAGGTCGGGAGGCGGGCGCCGGCGCACCGCCGACGGCCGACGCGGCACCGGTGGAGGCGAAGACCGAGAGCAGACGCCGCGAGCCGACATGTCCCTCGGGACAGTCGATCGGTTCGGAGGCCTCGGCCATGGGACGACGGGCCTCGAAGGTCGTCTCGCACTCGGGGCAGCGGTACTCGTAGAGCGGCATGGCCGCAGCGTATCGCCCTACCCTCTCGCCATGGGAGCGAACGATCGGGCCAGAGCCGCCCTCGCCGACATCGACCTGACCGATCTCGACCTGTTCGCCGACGGGTTTCCGCATGCGGTGTTCGCCCGTCACCGCCGAGAGGCCCCCGTGTACTGGCACGAACCGACGGTGCACACGCCCGACGGTGAGGGGTTCTGGTCGGTGGCCACCTACGCCGACGTGCTCGGTGTTCTGCACGATCCGACGACGTACTCGTCGGAGACGGGCGGAGACCGACCGTACGGCGGTACGACGATCCAGGACCTGCCGGTGGCCGGGCAGGTCCTCAACATGATGGACGACCCGCGACATGCGCGGATCCGTCGTCTGGTCAGTTCGGGGCTCACGCCGCGCATGGTCCGCGACCTCACGGACGAGTTGCGCGGCCGCACCCGGCGCCTGCTCGACACCATCGAGCCCGGTGAACGGATCGACTTCCTCGTCGACGTGGCCGCCGATCTGCCCATGCAGATGATCTGTCTGCTGCTCGGCATCCCCGAGGAGGACCGGCACTGGATGTTCCGGGCCGTCGAGCCCGGGTTCGACTTCACCGGTGGACGCGAGGCGTGGGAACCCGACGTCGAGGCCGAGGAACTCCGACAACGCATGACGTCGTACGGAGTGGCGCTCATCGAGTCGAAGCGTCGGACGCCGGCAGACGACATGTTGTCGATCGTCGTCCATGCCGAGCTCGACGTTCCCGACGACACCGAGCCGTCGACGCTCACCGATGGCGAGTTGTACATGTTCTTCTCGTTGTTGTTCGCCGCCGGTTCGGAGACGACGCGCAATGCCATCGCCGGCGGGATGGCCGCCTTGTTCGAGAACCCCGCCCAGCTCGACATCCTGCGCGCCGACCCTGCGGGTCTGCTACCCACCGCAGTCGACGAGATGCTGAGGTGGACGACTCCGTCGCCATCGAAACGACGTACGGCCACCCGTGTCGTCGAACTGCGCACGCATCGGATCGAACCCGGGGAGAAGGTGGTGATCTGGGAAGGCTCGGCCAACCGCGACGAGGAGACGTTCGAGCGGGCCGGCGAGTTCGACGTGCGCCGCAGTCCCAATCCGCACCTGGCGTTCGGCCACGGCATCCATCACTGCCTGGGAGCGAATCTGGCCCGACTGGAGATGACGGTGCTGTTCGAGGAACTGTTCGCCCATCTCGACCGCACCGACACCCACCTCGTGCCGACCGGACCGATCGAATGGACCCGCTCGAACCGCCACACCGGGATCCGCCACATGCCCGTGGTGGTAGAACGACGCCCATGACCGACGAGACGACCGTGGACGACGAACTGCTGTGGGAAGTGGGCGACGACGGCGTGGCATGGCTCACGCTGAACCGACCCGATGCGGCGAATGCCATCACTCCCGATCAGCGCAACCGCACGATCGAACTGATGGAGGGGGCCAGCAACGACCTCAACGTCCGTTGCGTGGTCATCACCGCCGCCGGCGAGCGTCACTTCTGCACGGGCGCCGACCTGCGCGTGTCGCGGATCCCGGTCAACCCCGGTCCGCCCGACGCGCCCGAGAAGGTGCTCGGTGACGTGGGCCGCAACATCAAGCGCGGCGCCCAGCGTCTCGTCGCCTCGATCATGGACTGCGAGAAGCCGGTGATCGCGGCGGTGAACGGCACCGCCGCCGGTATCGGCGCCCACATCGCCTTCGCCGCCGACCTCACCATCGCCGCCGACAACCCCAAGTTCATCGAGGGGTTCGTGCGACGCGGCATCACCCCCGATGGTGGAGGCGCATGGATGCTCCCCCGCCTCACCGGACTGCACAAGGCCAAGGAGATGATCTTCTTCGGCGACGACATCCGGGCCGACGAGGCCGAGCGGCTGGGACTCGTCAACAAGGTCGTGCCCCAGGCCGAGTTGCGGGCGACGACCGCCGAGTGGGCGGGACGACTGGCCGAGTCCCCCACCCGTGCGCTGATGCTGTCGAAGTGGCTGCTCAACCGGTCACTGGAGTCGAGCCGACAGACGGCGTTCGAGGACGAGGCCTGGGCCCAGGAGATGGCCTCCTACTCCCAGGACTTCCAGGAGGGTGTGGCCGCCTTCAAGGAGCGACGCGAGGTCCGCTACCGGGGCTGGTGACCCTCAGCCCAACGAGCGACCGGTCAATGACGAGTGCAGCAGGAGCGCCACCGTCTCGATCATCGCCGCCCGCGACGTCCCCCGCCTCTCGAACCCCTGCCGGTAGTTCGGCAGGCGATCCATCGCGGCCAACAGCGCGCCGGCAGTGGCTTCGGGATCGAGCGAGCGGGTGAGGCGACCGGACTGCTGCGCGTCGCGGACCTTGGCCGCCATGGCCGTCATGAACGGCGCGTTGTACTGGCGTCGCACTCGACGAAATCGCTCGTCGCCCTCGTCGGCTCGCAGCAGCATCGTGCGCAGCACCGCGCCGTGCTCGTCCCAGAAGTCCAGGTAGTCCGACACGATCGCCCGGACGAGGTCCGGTCCATCCGGTCCGGACCAGTCGAGTTCGAACCCGGCCTGGATGGGTCGCACCTGCTCGACCAGTTCGACCGACAGTGCGAGGACGGCGTCCTCCACGTCGGTGAAGTACTGGTAGAAGGTCGCCGGGGAGGCCCCGACCTCGCGGGCGACGTCGAGGACCTTCACGTCGAGGGCGCCGTGCTCACGCAGGAGCGCGGCCGTGGCATCGAGCAGTCGGCGACGCGTCTGCTGCGCCCGCTGGCCGATGACGCGTCCGTCGGTCGCCGTGAGGTCGTCGACGGGATCGGTCATGGTCGTCGGGCCGGTCGATGTCGTGGTCGGATCAGGTGCCGTGCACCGGGAACGGGGCCGGAGCGGCGGCGACGAGGTCGTCGACGACGGCACCGATCTCCGCCGGATCCCACTTGGCGCCCTTGTCGAACTCGGCGCCCACCTGCCAGCCATCGGCGAGGCTGATGAGTCCGCCAGCACACTCGAACACCCGACCCGAGACCGAGCACGCCGGGCTGCCCAGCCACACCACGAGGGGGCTGATGTTGGCCGGATCCATGGCGTCGAAGCCCGACTCGGGCTTGGCCATCATCTCGGGGAACGCCTCCTCGGTCATGCGACTGCGGGCCGACGGGGCGATCGAGTTGGCCATCACGCCGATCCGCCCGAGTTCGGCGGCGATGTTGATGGTGAAGGTGGCGATGCCCGCCTTGGCCGCGGAGTAGTTCGTCTGGGCGATCGAGCCGTGCAGGCCGGCCCCCGACGAGGTGGTGACGACCCGGGCGTCGCGCTGACGACCGGCCTTCGACTCGGCCCGCCAGTAGTCGACGGCGTGACGGACGGGGCAGAAGGTGCCGCGCAGGTGCACCTTCATCACGGCGTCCCACTCGTCGACGGTCATGTTGACGAACATGCGGTCGCGCACGATGCCGGCATTGGTGACCACCGTGTCCAGACCACCGAACGTGTCGATCGCCTGCTGCACCAGTCGGCCGGCGCCGTCCCAGTCGCTGATGTCGTCAGCGTTGGTGATCGCCTCACCACCGGCGGCCCGGATGGTGTCGACCACTTCCTGCGCCGGCGAGGCGTCGGCACCCTCTCCCTGCAGCGTCGCGCCGACGTCGTTGACGACGACCTTCGCTCCCTCGGCGGCGAAGGCCAGCGCGTGTTCGCGCCCGAGCCCACGGCCGGCGCCCGTGATGATCACGACCTTCCCGTCACAGATTCCCATCTACTTCTTCTCCTCTGATTTGCGGATCTTCACTGCCTCACGGACATACCGACCGATGTCGGCGACCTTCAACTTCTCCTCGGGCGCGATGTCCCAGGTGCCCAAGGACGAATCGCCGAAGCGAAGCACACCGAGCGGATCGCTCATCTCCCGACCGACGGTGAAGCGGAGGGCGATGCCCTTCTTCGTCGTGTCGACCATGCACACCGGATTCATCCACTTCGAGTCGAACGAGTACATGTACTGCTTCCACTTGATCGCCGCATCGATACCCGGAGCAGCCCTCACGATGGCGGCATCGATGGCGACGAGGCGATCGTGGAACGACTCGTCCTTGGTGGCGAGGTAGTCGGCGAAGGGTTGCCGGGCCACGTCAGTCCCCCTTCGTCCCGGCCGCCACCAGAGCGGCGATGTCGATGCGGACCATCCCCATCAACGCGTCCATCACCGCCGGACCCGCGGAGAGATAGGACTCGATATCGGCCGGAATGATCTGCCAGTTCACCCCGAATCGATCCGAACACCACCCGCACTGCTGCTCGGCTCCACCGTCGGCGATCAGCGCGTCCCAGTAGTGATCGAGTTCGGCCTGATCGACGCACGGAACCACCAATGAGAAGGCGCACGTCTGCGGGAACTGAGGGCCGCCGTTCAGGAGTTGCAGTCGCTGGCCGCTGATCTCGATGATCGACATGAAGTCGTCGTCGCGTTCGATGCGGGAACCCGGGAAGAGATCGACATAGAAGTGGGCAGCCTCGCGGACGCGCCCGTCGAACCACACGCACGGAGTGATGTCGCCACTCATCGTTCCCACTCCTTCTCGGCCTCGGCGGCCGCCGGGGCCAGCGCCCGCTTGTCGATCTTGGACATCGCCGTCAGCGGCAACTCGTCGAGGAGCACCAGTGCATCGGGCGCCTTGTAGGAGGCCAGTCGCGACACGGTGAGATGGCGCAGTTCCTCGAGCGTTGGCGGATCGGCCGGATCGGCCGGCACCACGAAGGCGATACCGATCTCACCGAGCACGGGAGCGGCAGTGCCGGTGACGGCGATGCGAGCCACCTTCGGATGCTGGCCGAGCAGGTTCTCCACCTCGATCGGGTACACGTTGTACCCGCCCCGGATGTACATCTCGGTGCTGCGTCCGTCGAGACGCAGATCTCCGCGAACGTCGAGATGACCGAGATCGCCGGTCAGCAACCAGCCTTCGGCGTCGATGGCCTCAGCGGTGAGCGCCGGTTCACGCCAGTAGCCCCGCATCATCGCCCGACTGCGCAGGCAGACCGTGCCCACCTCGGTGTCTCCCGAGCCGTCGGCCAGCGGTTCGACGACACGACCGCGTCCCTCGTCGAGTCGCAGTTCCATCTCCACGCCCTCCCCGGGCGTGCCCACCGTGTTGCAGATGACATCGTCGGGGTCGTCGAGCGCAGTGCCCGTGGAGACACAGGCCTCGGTGCTGGTGTAGCGGACGACGACGGGGACACCGAAGACGTCACGCATCGACCGCACCATCTCCGGTGGGATGCGGGCCGCACCCGAGGACACGATGCGCAGCGACGATGTGTCGGTGTTGGCGAGATCGGGGTGGGCCAGCATCATCTGCCACTGCGCGGGGACACCCTGCCCGACGGTGACGCGTTCGGTGGCGATCAGGTCGAGGGCACCGGCTGCCGTCCACGGCGTCGGACAGATCACCGTGGTGATGACGTGCTGCAACTCGTCCCACACACGCGTCATGTAACCGACATGAGCGAAAGGAAGGGGTGAGAGTCTGCGGTCGCCGACGCGGCTGAGCGGACCAGCGGCGCGGGTCATGGCGCGCATGCACCCGGCGTCGAACACGGCGCCCTTCGGTTTGCCGGTGGTACCCGAGGTCCACACGATCGCCACCGGGTCGTCGAGCCCCACGTTGGGACGAGCGGTGAACACGGGATCGCCGCACGCCTCGCGCAACTCGTCGACCCACAGCAACGGCGCAGCGGCGAGCGCTCCCGTGGGATCGGCGTCGGTGATGACGACGGTGGGCTCGGACTTGTCGATGATGTGGGCGGTCTCGGCCACACCCAGGCGCGGATTCATGCCCGACGCGATGGCTCCGAGGCGCAGCACGGCCTGATAGGAGATGGCGTAGTCGATCGACGAGGGCAGCGAGATACCGACGACATCGCCCCGACGCACGCCCATCGCCGCCAGCCGCGTGGCCACACCGTCGGCGGCCCGACCCCAGTCGGCGAAGGTCAGTCGACGGCGGTCATCGGCAGTTCCATTGCCGTCGACGAAGGCCTCGACGTCGCCACACTCGGCGGCGACGGCGTCGAACAGTCCGCACAGATCGGCGAACTCGCCGTCGAAGGGCACGGACGGCAGCGGCATCTCAGTTCCCGGCGAGCTCGTCGACAGCTGCGGCCCGCAACTCGACCTTGAGGACCTTGCCGCTGGCATTCGTGGGCAGTGCATCGACCACGCGGAAGTGACGGGGGACCTTGAAGTTGGCCATCGCCTCACGACTCCAGCCCCGCAACGCGTCGAGGTCGATGTCGATGCGGGCACCACTGGCGTCCTGGCGGGGCACGAGGAACGCCATCCCCACCTCACCCATCCGCTCGTCGGGCACCCCGATGACCGCGACCTGGGCGAAGTCACCCTTGCCCATGAGCAGGTTCTCGATCTCCGCCGGATACGCATTGAAGCCGCCGACGATGAACATGTCCTTGGTG